>NZ_JBIKBQ010000136.1:0-9752 GCF_058122085.1 Luteolibacter sp.
TTTGCTTTCATTTTGTGTGGTTTAGTTTGGGTTCAAGACCCGCGCCCGACCACCACAATCAAAGCTTAACCCCTGGCCCGAATTTCGGGGTCCGCCTCAGACGTATGGATTCAAGAAGCTTGGCGACCTGTTAGCCGCGACGGCGGCTGGGTCGTTGTTGCTGACAGGTCGCGCTGAAGCAGCTTCAGGTGATGGCGTGGGAGTGGGCTTCGACGAACCACAGCCACTTGTCGATGCCGCGGGAAACCTCGGTGAAGAGGTCGGCGGTGTCGGCATCGTCGAAGGCGTTGGCCTCCTCGATGGTGGTGCGGGCTTCCTTGCCGAAGGCGGCGAGGGCGGCGGCCACGGCGCTGACGTGGGCCATGCCTTCCGAGAGGTCGAGCGGATATTCGTCGAGGTGCGTGCGACTGGCTGCTACGCGGACAGTCCCTTCGGCGATGCCGCCGAGCTGGACGATTCGCTCGGCGATCATGTCCACGTATTGCTCGACGGCTTCGGCGATCTCGTCGAAGAGCTTGTGCAAGCCGACGAAGCTCGGGCCTTTGACGTTCCAATGCGCCTGCTTCATCTGGAGTTGCAGGTCGACGGCCGACGCGAGGCGCAGATTCATCAGCACGTTGAGCTCGGTGCGTTGGTCGAGCGGGATATCATTCTGGGTGGGATACACGGTGAGGGTATCCGTGAGCGTGTTTTTATGACGTTTCATGGCGATGGGGGATAATGGTTCCGGTAACCATCGCATCGAAACGAGTGAAACGCAAATCATCGAGAGGACGCGGCGAAGAAGCGTCAGTCGCCGTCGCACCGTCGCTCACGGGTTGCCGGAGATCGTTCCCGTTTTGTCGAGTTTGGCGGCCAGCCGCAGGATGGTTTCGGCCGAGTGCGCGGCCGAGAGGCTGATCCGCAGGCGGGCGGTGCCGCGGGGAACGGTGGGGTAGCGGATGGCGGGGACGAGGAAACCGGCTTGTTCCAGATTCGCGGCGGCGGCGAGCGCGGCCTCGTTGCTGCCTAATACCTTCGGGATGACGGGCGTGGATTGTGGAGAGAGCCGGGTGATGTTTTCCTGAAGTTTCGCCCGCAGGGATTTGCCTTCGACGGAACGGATGAGCGCGAGCGAGGCGATCGCCGCGTGTGCCAGCGCGGGCGGCGGCGCGGTGGAGTAGATGAACGAGCGGGCGCGGTTGGTGAGGAGGTTGATCCAGTCGCGGGATGCTGCGAGGTAGCCACCGGAAAGGCCGGCGGCCTTGCTGAGGGTGCCCATTTGGAAGGTGACGCGCTGTTGGAGATTTTCCTGCTCGGCGAGACCCATGCCGTGCTCGCCGAGGACGCCGAATCCGTGCGCTTCATCCAGCAGGAGCAGGGCGTCGTGGGTTTCTGTCAGGTTGACGATTTCGCGGAGCGGGCAGAGGTCGCCGTCCATGCTGAAGACGGATTCGGTGGCGACAAGGATGCGGGCGGCGGGTGATTTCGCCCGGGTGGCGACGAGCAGGCGCTCTAACTTTCCAAGGTCGTTGTGGGGGAAGACGCGGATCGTGGCGCCGGAAAGGCGGGCGGCATCGACGAGGCAGGCGTGGGAAAGCTTGTCGAGGATGACGAAGTCCGCTTTCCCGACGACGGCGGGGATCACGCCGAGCGCGGTGGCGAAGCCGGAGGAGAAGGTGAGGGCGGCTTCGGATTGTTTCGCCCCGGCGAGCGCCTCTTCTAGCAGTCGGTGCGGCGGCAGGGTGCCGCAGACGAGCCGGGACGCGGCGGCTCCGGCACCGAAGCGCCGCACGCCCTCGATGAGGGCTGCCTCGATTTCCGGGTGGCGGGCGAGGCCGAGGTAGTCGTTGGATGCGAAGTTCCAGAGCGTGCGGCCGTCGCGGACGACTTGCACTCCGGTGGGTGAGTCGAGCGGGCGTTGGCCACGCAGCAACCCCTCGGCGGCTAGTTGGCGGAGGGACTCGGCGGGGCTGGGCATGCGGGGCGGGGGAGGCCGGTTAGGAGCCGGAAGCGGGACGCTCGAGCGCCCAGGCGAGCAGTTTGCTGGAGTCTTTCCAGACGTTCGGCGTGGTGGATTTCAGCACGACGACGATGACGGAGCGTCCGTTGAGCGAGCCACTGCACACGAGGCAGCGGCCGGCGGCGTTGGTGGTGCCGGTTTTCAGGCCGTCGCAGTAGGGGACGGTTTTGAGCAGGCGGTTGGTGTTTTCGATGAAGCGGGTGTGGCCGTCGTTGAAGCGGAAGGTGAAGGATTTGGTGGCGGTGAAGGAGCGGATCAGCGGGCTGCGGTAAGCGGCGCGGGCGGCGATGGCCATGTCGCGGGCGGTCGAATATTGGCCTGGGTTCGGAAGGCCGTTAGGGTTGATGAAGTTCGAGTTCCGCATGCCGAGCGATGCGGCCTTTTGGTTCATGAGGACGGCGAAGGATTCCTGGCTGCCGCCGACATCGCGGGCGAGGGCGCGGGCGACATCGTTGGCGCTTTTCACCATGAGCACCTTGGTCAACTCGCGGCGGGGATAAACGTCGCCGGGTTTGAGGTTGAGATTGGTGGGCTCGCAGGCGCCGTCGATGGGCTGGATGGTGACGGGCTTGTCGATGTCTCCGGCATCGAGGACACAGAGCGCGGTGATGATTTTCTGGGTGCTGGCGACGGCACGGGGAGCATCGGCGTTTTTCGCATAGAGAACGCGGCCGCTGACGACATCGATGACGATGGCGCTCTGGGCGGCGACCGGAGGCGGGGGAGTCTTCGGAATGGCGGCGACGTGGACCGTTTGACCGCCCGCGGCGGCGGGGATGGCTCTGGGGGGGCGGGGTGGGGGATTTCCACCGCAGGAAGTGATCAGCGCACCGGTGAAGGCGAGTGCGAAAAGGCGGGCGCAAAGAAACCGTGACATGCGGGGGATCATTCTCATCGGCGCGCGGGCTTCAAGCCGGGAATGAGGTGTTCGCGGGAATCCATGGATCACGGGGTTTTCGGCGGCAACAGGCTGCCGTCGGTTTCACCGCCGGGCTGTGGCAGGGTGGGCTCGGCGAAGTCCACGGGACCGTTGAAGAACCAGAAGCCGCGCTTGCGGGTGTTTTCAAAGGCGAGGGCCTTTTCATGGCCGGTCGGCAGTTCTTTCAGATCCTTTTCACGAACCTCGACGATCTTGACTCCGGGCGGATTGATCGTGTTGACGGCCATTTCCGAGAACTTCGAAACCTTGCTGGTGGTGGCGGAGGTGGTCTTCTGAACAAAGGCCAGAGACCCTTGGCCGGCCTGCTTGACCGCAGAGCAGGAGGCCAGCGCGAGGGCGGCGACAACTGAGGCGATGTGGAGCGCGCGGTTCATGATTTTGCCTGTTGGCAGGTGGTTCATCTATATCATTTGGAATCAGGCTGTCCAACATTCGTTTCGAGGCGAATTCGTCACTTGACGACGAGCACGAGGAAATTGCGGACCGGGCGATTCCATGGCGCACGCCGGAGAACGGGACCGCCGGAGACGCTTTCGGAAATCCAGAGATCGGAGGAGCGGCCGCCGTCGAGATTGAGCGCGTGGCGGATGGGCCAAGCGGCGAGTGCCTGGCCCAGAACCGCGAGCGTGCAGGGCGAGCTGCGTCCGATCCACCAGCGCGTGCCACCGTCCCACAAGATGACCGTGCGGATGCTGGATTTAGCGGCTTCGAGTCCGCTGACGGTGCGGCTGTTTTCGACGAGCAGCGGGCCGGCTTGGATGAGTTCGCGCATGGCGGATGCTTCGGCGCGGCTGATAGCTCCGCGGCGGGCGATGGCGGTTTTTCCCGAGTTGTTTTCAAACCATGCGCCGCTGCCGAGCGAGGATGCGGTATTCCATGATCCGGAAATTTTCCCCGCCGCGACGACTAGTCCGAGCGGATATCCTTCCGGGGTGAAGAAGCCGGCGTTCACCGCGGCGATTCCACCGCCGGCTCTGGCAGCTGCGGCGGAGTCCGCAAAATTGGAGCCCGGGCCGTTTGCTTGGTCGGCGACGACGAGTCGGTGGTCGCGCGAATCGAAGGCGACGCCCTCGAAGGTGATTCCGGAAATTTCGCGAACCATCAGCCGCGGCGGCACGGGGGAGGGGAGCTCGACCGGGGGGATTTCCCGAACCACAGCGGCCCGGGCTAACGGGATGTCTTCCTGCAACGGCTTCGCCGGAAAACAGCTCGTGAAGGGCAACGCGAGCAGCCCGCAAATCAGATAGCGCATGGATTCAAGTCGCATGGGACGGCGGGGGAATCAGGCAGGGCGGGTGCCGATGCCGAGCAGCGTCTGGAATTTCGGGGCTTCGCTCTCGCGGTCGGCGACCACGGTTTCGATCTGCACGAAGCCGGACTTCTCCATCATCGTGGCGAGATCGCTCTCGGAAAACCCGAGCCAGCGGTCGGCGTAAATTTGGCGCGCGTCCTCGAAAGTGTGCAGGAGGAGATCCAAAACGATCAGCCGGCCGCCGGGTTTGAGGATGCGCAACGCGGCGTCGAGCGCGCGTTGCGGATGTTCGGCGTGATGCAGCGCTTGGCTCAGGACGGCGAGGTCGAGGCTATTGTTTTCGATGGGCGGCGTCTCGATGTCGCCGATGCGGTATTCCAAATTGGAGAGTCCGTTCTGGATGGCGAGGTTTTGGCCGAACTCGACCATTTTCGGGGATAAATCCACCGCGATGACCTTCTCGGCGCGCTGGGCGAGCAGCTGTGCAAGCGTGCCTTCCCCGGCTCCGAGATCGGCGACGACTTTGTAATTCAGCACTTTGATGAGCGCCTCGGCCAGCGCCTTCCAAGAGCGGCCGGGCACGTAATCCTTGCCGAAACGTCCGGCGAGTTCGTCGAAATACGCCCGCGAGCTGTCCTTCCGTTTCCGCAGCAAATGCCGCAGCGCGGTTTCATCGGCCGCGACTTCGGGCACTTCGGCGGCGGCCAGGCGGGCCACTTCCATCAGGTCGGAATCCGCGGCGCAGGTGTAAATGTTGTTCTTCCCGCTGCGTTCGTCGCTCACCAGACCTTCGGTTTTGAGCAGGGAAAGTTGGGTCGAAATCCGGCTTTGGCCCATTCCCAGGATTTCCTGCAACTCAGCCACGAAAAGGGCTTCATGCTCCACCAACATCAAAATCCGCAGTCGGGTGGGATCGGAAAGAAGCTTGAGTGATTTCAGCATTGACGGCATGCACGGGTTCATACATCAACGCATCACGATTTGACGATACGAAAATAAAAAAGCACATGAGCACCTACATTTTTTCCTCAGAATCCGTTGGCGAAGGCCATCCAGACAAGGTTGCCGACACGATTTCGGACGCCATTCTTGACGCCTGCCTCGCCATCGACCCGAAAAGCCGGGTGGCCTGCGAGACCTTCGTGAAGAGCAACGTGGTCGTCGTCGGTGGCGAAATCACCATCCCGAAAATCGGCAATAAGCCGATCGGTTCGGTGATCAACATTGAAAAGGTGATTCGCGACGCAGTCCGCGGCATCGGCTACACCAATGGTGACGATGTTTTCCACGCCGACCAGATTTTCATCAACAACTACCTCACCACGCAATCTCCGGACATCGCCCAAGGCGTCGATGCGAAGAAAGCGAAAGGCAAAAAACACGCCGAGCAAGGTGCCGGCGACCAAGGAATCATGTTCGGCTACGCCTGCAACGAGACGCCCGAGCTGATGCCCGCGCCGATCATGTATGCCCACCGCCTCGGCCGCGAGCTCACCCGCATCCGCAAGACCGGCAAGATCAAGTGGCTCCGCCCCGACGCCAAGTCGCAGGTCTCCGTCGAATACGTCGATGGCAAGCCGACCCGCATCGTCAACGTCGTCATTTCCACCCAGCACGCCGCGGATGTGGAGCACGCCGAGATTGAAAAATTCTGCATCGAGCAGGTGATCAAAAAGGTCCTGCCGAAGGAAATGCTCACCAAGGACACCGAGTATCTCATCAACCCGACCGGCAATTTCGTCGTCGGCGGACCTCAAGGCGACTCCGGTCTAACCGGCCGCAAGATCATCGTTGATACCTACGGCGGCACCGGCCGTCACGGCGGTGGTGCTTTCTCCGGAAAGGACCCGTCGAAGGTGGACCGCTCCGCCGCCTACATGGGCCGCTGGGTCGCGAAAAACGTGGTCGCCGCCGGCCTCGCCACCAAGTGTGAGGTGCAGTTCGCCTACGCCATCGGCCATCCGCTTCCCGTTAGCGTGCACGTCGACACCTTCGGCACCGGCACCAAGCCGGATGAGAAGATTCTCGCAGCCATCCTGAAGGTTTTCTCCTTCAAACCAGCCGACATCGTCAAGCAGCTCAAGCTGCTCCGCCCGATTTACTCGAAGTCCACCAACTACGGCCACTTCGGCAAAACCGACCCTGATCTCACCTGGGAAGCCACCGACAAGGCGGCCGCTCTCATCAAGGCAATCGGCTGATTCCATCATCTATCCAACAATTATATGAGCTTCACAGACTACAAAGTAAGGGACATCGGCCTCGCCGATTTCGGCCGCAAGGAAATCGAAATCGCCGAGCACGAAATGCCAGGCCTGATGGCGACCCGTGAGAAATACGGCAAGGAAAAGCCGCTGCAAGGCGTGCGCATCATGGGCTCGCTGCACATGACAATCCAGACGGCGGTTCTCATTGAAACGCTAGTCGATCTCGGTGCCGAAGTGCGCTGGGTTTCCTGCAACATTTTCTCTACTCAGGACCACGCCGCCGCAGCCATCGCTGCAACTGGTGTTCCTGTCTTCGCTTGGAAAGGCGAGACCCTCGAGGAGTATTGGTGGTGCACTTGGAAGGCGCTGGTCAATCCAGCAGGCCTCGGACCTGAGCTCATCGTCGATGACGGTGGCGACGCGACCCTGCTCATCCACAAAGGCTACGAACTCGAAAACGGTTCCGACTGGGTCAACACCCCGTCCGGCAACCACGAGGAACAAGTCATCAAGGACCTCCTCAAGGACGTGCATGCCAAGCAACCCGGCATCTTCGCGAAGATCGTGAAGGACTGGAAGGGCGTTTCCGAGGAAACCACCACCGGTGTCCATCGCCTCTATCAAATGGCAAAGGCCGGCACGCTGCTCGTTCCTGCCATCAACGTGAATGACTCGGTTACCAAGTCGAAGTTCGACAACCTCTACGGCTGCCGCGAGTCCCTTGTGGACGGCATCAAGCGCGCCACCGACGTGATGATTTCCGGCAAGGTCGGCGTGGTCTGCGGTTATGGCGACGTCGGCAAAGGCTGCGCCCAAGCCCTCCGCGGCCAGGGCGCGCAAGTCGTCGTCACCGAAGTCGATCCGATCTGCGCGCTGCAAGCCGCGATGGAAGGTTTCCGCGTGCTGACCCTCGAGGACACCCTCGGCTGGGGCGACATCTATGTCACCACCACCGGGAACTTCGACATCATCCGCCTTGAGCACATGGAGAAGATGAAGGACCAAGCCATCGTTTGTAACATCGGCCACTTCGACAATGAAATCCAGATCGACAAGCTCAACAATGCGCCCGGCGTGATCCGCACTAACATTAAACCACAGGTGGACAAATACACCTTCCCGGGCGGCAACAGCATTTACATGCTCGCCGAAGGACGCTTGGTGAACCTTGGTTGCGCCACCGGCCACCCGAGCTTCGTGATGTCCAACAGTTTCACCAACCAGACGCTCGCGCAAATCGACCTCTGGAAGAACCGTGACACCAACAAGCCCGGCCAGGTCACCGTGCTGCCGAAGCACCTCGACGAGGAAGTCGCCCGTCTCCACCTCGCCAAAGTCGGAGCCAAGCTCACGACCCTGACGCAGGCACAGGCGGACTACATCAACGTTCCTGTCGAAGGTCCTTACAAGGGCGAGCAATATCGTTATTGATTCGCCTCCGGATCCACTCCCTTCAGCCAGTCGTGAAAACGGCTGGCTGTTTTTTTTGGGAAAAATGCTTGAAATGATTCATAAGATGCATTTTAATGCTTCTTATGAAAAAGAAGCCGGTGAACTATCATGATCACATCCCGCCGGAATCCTCCGTCCTCAGGGAACCGGAAGCCGCTTACATGATCGAGCGGGTCCGGGACGGACTGCCGCTGGCGGAATTTCACGCCATGCAGGAAACGCTGGGCGTGACGGAGGAGCGACTGGGTGGCCTGCTCGGGATGTCCCGGGCCACGCTTCACCGCCGGAAAAAGGGCGGGGTTCTGGATCGGGCCGAGTCAGACCGTTTGGTCCGCTACGCGCGGTTGGTGGCTCACGCCTGCGCGGCGCTTGGCGGGCTGGAAGGCGCGCGGTCATGGCTGGCGGCTCCGGCCTTCGCGTTTCATGGAGAGACGCCGCTGGATTTCGCGGACACCGAGATCGGCGCGCGCGAGGTGGATGCTTTGTTGGGGCGTTTGGAACACGGCGTTTTTTCCTGATCATGGCGCTGTTTTACCGCATCGTGCAGGAGCAATGGGCGGCCACGGCGCTGGATGGCGAGGGCGCGCGTCGTTACGGCGGACGCTGGAATTTGCCGGGTGTCGCGGCGGTCTATCTGGCTGAGTCGCGGGCTCTCGCGGCGCTTGAAATCCTGGTGCACGCTCCGCGGGAGGCGCTGCGGCTCGATTGGAGGGTGATCGAGTTGGAAATCCCCGATTCGCGGATCGATCTCATCCCGGCTTCATCCCTTCCTGAAAACTGGCGGGCGCAGCCGTCGTCGCGGGCGGCCCAGACATTCGGCGCAAGCTGGTTGCGGTCTGGCGGTAATCTCGCGCTGCAATTGCCGAGCGTGGTGATTCCCGAGGAAAAATCCCTTTTGCTCAATCCCTTCCACCCGCTGATGAGCGAGCTGGTCCCGGGCAAGCCGCTGCCGTTCAGCTTTGATTCGCGGCTGGCGGGATGACTGGCAATAGATAGGGGATCTTTTTTGAGGCGGTCTTGGGGTTTGGGAATATGAAAAAATTCTACAAGATCGCGCAGAACGAGACGACCATCTCGCAGTATGCCGAGTTCCTCAATGCCGTGGCCAAGACGGACAGCTACTCGCTCTACAACGCGGGCATGACCACCAGCTATATTAACGGCATCTCGCAGAGTGGGTCGTCTGGTAGTTTCACCTATTCCGTGAATCCCGGCAGCGGCAACAAGCCGATCACCTTTGTGAGCTGGTTCGACGCGGCGCGTTTCACCAACTGGATGCACAACGGCCAGCTTACCGGCGCACAGACCGCCGCCACCACGGAAGACGGAGCCTACACGCTCAACGGCGCAACCAGCGGCGTGAGCGTAAGCAAGAACGTGGGGGCCACAGTCTGGATTCCTTCCGAAAACGAGTGGTATAAAGCGGCCTATTACGATCCGAACAAGGGCGGTGCCGGCGTGGGCGGCTACTGGGCGCAGGCGACGCAGAGCAATACGATTTCGGGAAATACCATCGGCGTGGCGGATTCCGCGAATTATTACGACGGGGACTATGTGGGCTATCCGGGGATGGCTCTCACCGATGTGGGCGCGTATGGGATGAATTCACAAAGCGCGTATGGGACCAACGACCAGGCGGGGAACGTGTTTGAATGGAACGATGCTGATATTTATGGTTGGACGCGCGGGCAGCTAGCGCGTTTCTCACCAGAAGACGTCGTTCTCCCCTTTGATCTTTTGCTCTTTTACCCTTTTTCTTCCTCTTCAGAGGTGGCGCGCGGAAGAGGATTTTTTTTCGTTAAAATGTTAAAATCGATTGGTGCTGGTTGATCGGGCGATGTTCCGACATCGCCTGTTTGAACAAACGTTTCAAATCAACCAACACCATGAGTAAACAGA
>NZ_JBIKBQ010000137.1:0-9505 GCF_058122085.1 Luteolibacter sp.
TTTCCTCGCTGAGCTCGTCGCGGATATCGACGAGCTCGCGGGCCGCCTGTTCCGGGCCGTTGATGGATTCCAGAACCTCCAGCGCCTCTTCGTTGCGGCCTTTCGATGCCAGCCAACGCGGGCTGTGGGGAACGAAGAACAACCCGGCGATCAACACCACGATGGGAACCACCTCCGAGGCGAACATCCACCGCCAGTGGCCGCCAAACGAGAGAAGGTATGAGGCGATCACCGCGATATTGATGCCGATGACGATGGCAAGCTGGTTGACCGTGACCAGGCGCCCGCGGAGATGCGACGGGGATATCTCCGCGATATACATCGGCGAGGTCATGGCCGCCAAGCCGACACCGATTCCTCCGACGGCGCGCCAGATGCAGAACTCGACGAAGGTGCGGGGCAGTGCGGTGCCAATGGCTGACACCAGGAAGCACAAGGCCGCAACCCACAGCGTGGCACGGCGTCCGATCGAGTCGTTGAGCCACATGCCGGCCAAGGGCCCGGCGATGGAACCCAGGATCGCGCTGCTCACGGCGAAACCGGTGCCGGTGCTGTCGAGTTGGAAATGCTCTTCCAAAAAGATCAGCGCCCCGCTGATGATTGAGAGATCATAGCCGAACAGAAAACCACCGGTGGCGGCAACCAGGGTGATCATGTAGAGCCGGAAGCGGCTGCTTCGCGGTGTGGTCGGGAAAACGGAGGTTTCGCTCATGCTGCTGGAGTTTTTATTGCGACTTCAGTCCATATCCCGCGCCTCAAGGCCGCCCGGGACACTGGCGAAACCTTTACAGATAAAAGGGGGGCTGGGAATGTACAATCCTGTCATTTTCGTTTCTGATCCTGCTACAAATCATTCTCGACGCCGGGGTGCGCCCCGACTATGGGTTGCAAGCAAATCCCAATTCCATGATCATTTCCGCAGGAACAAGCTCACATGGTGCCGGGCTGCAATTCGAACGCGAACCCGGCTTTCCCTACTGGACGGCGGGATTCTTCCTGACTGGGCCGATAGAAGTGGCATGCGAGGGGCGGACGCTGTCGATTCCGCCGCGCAGCTGCCTGATTCTGGGACCGAACACCCCCTATCGGATCACAATGCTCAGCAAGCATCGCGAGATATGGACGATTTTTGATCCCCGCATGCGCCTGCGTTCGGCACTGCCGGCGGCAGACGGCCGCTCCCGGGTGATCTCGGTTGTTTTCGGGGATTCTCCGGCATGGTCGAGGATGCGGGCGAGCCTCAACGACCTGATGCACTGGTGGGCAAGCCAACCACCGGAATTGCAGCTCGCGGAAAACGCCGTCGAGCGCCTTCTCCTGCTCGCCATCCGGGAACATGGTTTGCAGCAGGACCAGCGAATGCCCGACGACCGGATCCATCGCGTGGTCGCTCACATCGAACGCCGGTTTGGTGAGGAACTCCCGGTCGAGGAGCTTGCCTCCGTGGCTGGCTTGTCACCCTCCCGGTTCGCCCACCTTTTCCGGGAGACAACGGGCCTTTCACCGATCAAATTCCTTGAGATGCATCGCATCGAGAGGGCCAAGCATCTGATGCTCACCACGGATCTGCGGGTGCAGGAGATCGGGAACCGCTGCGGATTTCCCAACGCGCAGCATTTCAGCGTCCGCTTCCGCAACATGACCGGACAATCGCCCAGCGCGTTCCGCCACCTGCCGAAGCGGCGCTTCCGGGAACTTCATCCGGAGGAGGAGGACGCGCCGTCCTGATCGAAGAGCAGGGCATTTGGCTTGAGATGTCATTGGACTGGGGCGGCGTGAAAAATAAGTTGCAGGGCCTTGGCTGGGTTGCGCTGGTGGATTTCGAACCAACTCGAGAGCGGCTGGTCCGCGTCAAAGGGGATGATTGCCAGCAGCGCATTGCGGGTCAGCGCGAGATTCTGCGCGGTGTTGACGCGCCGGTGCCGATGGTCGTCCTCCTGCCAAAGGCAGGTGTCGCGTTTGTAGTGATTGAGGTTCTCCACGCTCCAGTGGCCCCGGACAGCCGCTGGGATGCGTTGGCTTTCACGAGGATGGAGGCTGGTTAGAAAGTGCCGGACCTGGCTTTTTCCCGCACTTCCGGTGCGTTTTTGATCTGCCAGTCGCGCCGGACCACCACCGCGCTGCGTGCGAATGGCAGCCCGGCCGTCACGGGGGTGATGGCGGTGATGGCCGCCGTGCGGGTGTCGATGCGGCCGTGCCCGGCTTCGCGGCTTACGACAAAAAGGGGTTCCCCGGTTTTCATCTGGGCCTATTGTGTTCACATGGAGGGTTTGTCGAGGATGCGAAAAAGCCGGACAGGTTTCCCTGTCCGGCTTTTTGATAGATGAATGAATTCGCGGCGACCGGTGATCGCCGCTACGCGGATTACATCATGCCGCCCATGCCGTGGTCGTGACCACCGCCGCCGCCGCCGCCGGCTGCTTCCTTGGAAGGCAGGTCGGTGATGAGAGCCTCGGTGGTGAGCAGGAGTCCGGAGATGGACGCTGCGTTCTGGAGCGCGGTGCGGGTGACCTTGGTTGGATCGACCACACCGGAGGCGATGAGGTCTTCGAACTTGTCGGTCGCCACGTTGTAACCTTCGCCGCCGGTGCCTTTTTTCACGTGCTCGACGATGAGTGCCGCCTCGCGGCCGGCGTTGGCGACGAGCTGGCGAAGCGGTGCTTCGACGGCGCGTGCCACGATGCCTGCTCCGGTCTTCTCGTCGCCGGTAAGGCCGAGATCGCCGATCGCTGCTTGGGCGCGGATGAGGGCGGTGCCACCACCGGCGACGATGCCTTCTTCAACGGCCGCACGGGTCGCGTGGAGGGCGTCTTCGACGCGGGCTTTCTTTTCCTTCATCTCGGTTTCGGTGGCTGCACCGACGTTGATGACGGCGACGCCGCCTGCGAGCTTGGCAAGGCGCTCTTGGAGCTTCTCGCGGTCGTAATCGCTGGTGGTGTCTTCGATTTGACGACGGATTTGGTTCACGCGGCCGGTGATGCCTTCGGAAGTGCCGCCACCTTCAACGATGGTGGTGTTTTCCTTGGTGATGGTGATGCGCTTGGCTTCGCCAAGGTCGCTGAGTTCCACACCTTCGAGCTTGATGCCGAGGTCTTCGGTGATGACGCGGCCACCGGTGAGGATGGCGAGGTCTTCGAGCATGGCCTTGCGGCGGTCGCCGAAACCAGGAGCCTTGACGGCAGCGATGTTGAGGATGCCGCGGAGCTTGTTGACGACGAGGGTCGCGAGGGCTTCACCTTCGACGTCTTCGGCGATGATGAGGAGCGGACGGCCGGTCTTTGCAACCTTTTCAAGGAGAGGAAGCATGTCCTTGAGGGACGAGATCTTCTTCTCGTTGATGAGGATGTAAGCGTTCTCAAGGAAGGCTTCCATGGACTCGGGGTTGGTGACGAAATAAGGGCTGAGGTAGCCTTTGTCGAACTGCATGCCTTCGACGACTTCGAGGGTGGTTTCGATGCCCTTGGCTTCTTCCACGGTGATGGTGCCGTCCTTGCCGACCTTGTCCATGGCTTCAGCGATGATGCCACCGATTTCGGCGTCCGAGTTGGCGGAGATGGAAGCAACTTGAGCGATTTCCTTGGCGTCGGAGACGGGCTTGGAAAGGAGCTTGAGCTGGGCGACGATCGCTTCGGTGGCCTTCATGATGCCGCGTTGCAGCGAGATCGGGTTGGCACCGGCGGTGACGTTGCGAAGGCCTTCTTTGTAGATGGCTTCGGCAAGCACGGTGGCAGTCGTAGTTCCGTCACCGGCGATGTCGGAAGTGCGGCTGGAAACCTCGCGGATCAGTTGGGCGCCCATGTTTTCATAAGGGCACTCAAGTTCGATTTCCTTGGCAACCGAGACACCGTCCTTGGTGATGGTTGGGGAACCGAACTTTTTGTCGAGGATGACGTTGCGTCCAGCAGGCCCGAGGGTCGCTTTGACGGCGCGTGCAAGTTTTTCCACACCGCGCAAGAGGGCTTGGCGGGCGGCTTCGTCGAATAGGAGTTGTTTGGCCATGATAGTTTAAATTTGAGATTTGAGATTTGAGATTTCAGATGGGGCGATTAGCCGACGATGCCGAGGATGTCGGATTCATTGATGATGAGGACTTCCTGGCCGTCGAGTTTGACTTCGGTGCCGCCGTATTTGGAGATGAGGACCTTGTCGCCGACCTTGACGGTGAAAGCGATGTCCTTGCCATTGTCATCCTTGCCGCCGGTGCCAAGGCTGAGAACTTCAGCTTCCTGAGGTTTTTCCTTGGCGGTGTCTGGAAGGACGATGCCGCCGGCGCTGATGGCGTCGGCTTCGAGACGTTTGACGAGGACGCGTTGTCCGAGTGGTTTGATGTTAGCCATATTATTGTATGTGTTGGTTTGGTTTCTGTGAGAAGCCACGCTGCGGGTGCAGAGTGGAAAGTGTTTGGTAGGGGCGATCATTGGTCGCCGCGAGTGGGGAAGAATCGAATCGCGGCGACCGGTGATCGCCGCTACTTCGATCAATCCACGACTTCGGCGTCGACGACTTTGCCTTTGGCTTGTTTCGGTTCGCTGGAGGCACCGGCTTCGGCTGGCTCGACGTCGGGCTGGGCGGCACCGGCCTGGGCTTGCTGGGCGGCTTCGGCGAGGGCTTGAAGGGAACCTTCGAGATCGGTAACGGCGCTGTTGATCTTGTCCACGTCGTCGCTGGAGATGGCGTCTTTGACGGCCTGGATCTTGCCGCCGAGCATGTGCTTGAGTTCGGCAGGGGCGTTGTCGCCGAGTTCGCCGAGTTGTTTCTCGACGGAGAAGACGAGGTTGTCGGCCTTGTTCTTGGCATCCACTTTTTCAACGCGCTTCTTGTCCTCGTCGGCGTGGGCCTCGGCGTCGCGCTTGGCTTTTTCGATCTCGTCCTTGGACAAGCCGGAGGAACCTTGGATGGAGATTTTCTGCTCTTTGCCAGACTGCTTGTCCTTGGCCGAGACGTGGAGGATGCCGTTGGCGTCGATGTCGAAGGTGACTTCGATTTGCGGCTCGCCGCGGCGGGCCGGGGCGATGCCGTCGAGCTTGAAGTTTCCGAGCAACTTGTTGTCGGCGAACATCGGGCGCTCGCCTTGGCAGATGCGGATGTCCACGGCGGGTTGGCTGTCGGAGGCGGTCGAGAAGATCTGCGACTTCTTGGCCGGGATGGTGGTGTTGCGCTCGATCATCGCGGTGGCGCGGGAGCCTTCCGTTTCGATGGAAAGCGTCAGCGGGCTGACGTCGAGGAGCAGCACGTCTTTGACATCGCCGCGGAGGACGCCGCCTTGGATGGCCGCGCCGATGGCGACGACTTCATCCGGGTTGACGCCTTGGTGAGGAGTCTGGCCGGCGAGTTCGCGGGCGATTTCGACGACTTTCGGCATCCGGGTCATGCCGCCGACGAGGACGAGCTCGTTGATTTGGGCGGCAGTGAGGCCGGCTTCCTTGAGGCAGTCGCGGACGGGCTTCTTGGTGCGCTCGAAGAGGGAGTCGGTGAGCTGCTCCAGCTTGGAACGGGTGAGCGTGAGTTGGATGTGCTTTGGTCCGGTGGCATCGGCCGTCACGAAGGGCAGGCTGATGTCGTAAGACTGGGTGGACGAGAGAGCGATCTTGGCTTTTTCCGCTTCTTCCTTGATGCGCTGGAGGGCGTCGGGTTGACCGGAAAGGTCGATGCCTTGATCCTTTTTGAACTCGCCGACGATCCACTGGATCAGGGCGTTGTCCCAGTCGTCACCGCCGAGCGAGGTGTCGCCGTCGGTGGCGAGGACTTCGAAGACGCCGTCGCCGATTTCGAGGACGGAGATGTCGAAAGTGCCGCCGCCGAGGTCATAAACGGCGATTTTCTCGTCGGACTTCTTGTCGAGGCCGTAAGCAAGGGCGGCGGCGGTCGGCTCGTTGATGATGCGGAGCACTTCGAGGCCGGCGATTTCACCGGCGGCCTTGGTGGCGTTGCGCTGGGAGTCGTTGAAATAAGCGGGAACCGTGATGACGGCCTGGGTGATTTTTTCACCGAGCTTGGCTTCGGCGTCGGCCTTGAGCTTGCCGAGAACCATCGCGGCGATTTCCTGCGGCGAGTAGGTTTTCTTCTCACCGGCCACTTCCACCTGGATGTGGGCGTCGCCATTGGCGGCGGCGACGATGGTATAAGGCATGCGCTTGTCGGCTTCCTTGAGTTCCGAGAACTTGCGGCCGATAAGGCGCTTGGCGGAGAAAATCGTGTTTTGCGGGTTGGTGACCGCTTGGCGTTTTGCGGCCTGGCCGACGAGGCGTTCGCCGTTTTTGGCAAATGCAACGACCGACGGGGTGGTGCGTGCGCCTTCCGAGTTTTCCAACACGGTGGACTCGCCGCCTTCCATGACAGCCATGCACGAGTTGGTGGTTCCGAGGTCGATTCCGAGGATTTTGGACATAAATTGGTTTCCTTTCAGTTTTGTGCCTGTAACGGCGTGATCATGGACGCGCTTTCGCAGGGAATGTGCCGGAATCCTCGAAAATAATTCAACCCATTCAAAACAAGTGAGTTGAAAAAATAGCAATGATGCGACGTCGGAACGGATCAGGCAATTTAGCGCCAATGTGTCACATTTCACCTGCGCCAAACTGACACAGCGGGCGGATTTGGACGCTTTTCGTTTCCGATCTTGTGTCAGACCTTCATCCCCCGCTAGGGTCCGCCCCACTTCATGCGAGCCCAGCCGTTCAAATGGATTGCGCGAGGTGAACCGTTTGAAAAACAGACCAACGGTTCATCGGGCACATTTCCGCCGATCCTCGAACATTTGATCCGCCAGCGGGGCCTTCCGCCCGGCGTCGATCTGGAGGGATATTTACGCCCGAAACTCCGGGATTTGGCTGACCCATTCCTCATTCCGGACATGAAACCCGCCGTCGAGCGGGTGCTGGCGGCCATCGACAAGGGCGAAAAAGTCTGCATTTACGGCGATTACGACGTCGATGGCGTCACCTCGATCACGCTGATGCGGCGAATCCTGATGGCTTACGGGCTGACGCCGCGCTATTTTATTCCGCGCCGCGGGCCGGAAGGATACGGTCTGAGCACGGCGGCGCTGGCCCGCTGCATGGCGGAAGGGCCGAAGCCGGATTTGCTGATCACGGTGGATTGCGGGACTGTCTCGATCAACGAAGTCGCGGCGCTGCGGGCGGACGGGATCGATGTTTTGATCGTCGATCACCACGAACCCGAGCTGGAAGGAAAGCCGGATTGCTGCGCGCTGGTGAACCCGAAATGCGGCACGGAATTCACTTATTTATGCGCGGCGGGCGTTGTTTTCAAACTCGGTCATGCCTTGCTGAAAACCCGGCCTGTGGAGCTCGATCTCAAGGAATTGATGGATCTCGTGGCCGTCGCGACGATTTCCGACATCGTCCCCATGATCGGGGAAAACCGCCTGATGGTGCGCCACGGGCTGAAGCACCTGCCGAGCACGCTCAATCCCGGCTTGCGCGCGCTTCAGGAAGTCACCGGCATGAGTGGCGCCGCGACCTCGATGGACGTCGGCTTCCGCATCGGCCCACGGCTCAACGCCGCCGGGCGGATGGACGCGCCGGAAGACGCGCTGGCCACGCTGACGACGGATTGCCGCCGCCTCGCCCACGAGTTCGCGCAGAAACTCGACGACTATAACAAGGAGCGCCAAACCCACGAAGGACTCATCCGCCGCGAGGCGGTGGAAATGCTCAACCGCGATTTCGACCCGCTGCGCGATCCGGTGATCGTTCTCGGCTCGCGCACGTGGCATCACGGCGTGGTCGGCATCGTCGCCTCGCGGCTGATGCGGCAGTATCACAAGCCGGTTTTCGTCATCGCCATCGATGCGGACGGCGTAGGGAAAGGCTCGGGCCGCAGCATCGAGGGGATTTCACTGGTCGAGGCGATCCGCGCCTGCGAGGGCGATCTGATCGCCGGTGGCGGCCACGCGATGGCGGCCGGGCTTTCGATCCACGAGGACAAGCTCGACGGCTTCCGCAGAAATTTCACCGACTACGTATTGAATAACAGCAACGAGGAACAACGCCGGCCCAAGCTGATGTATGACGCGGAGATTTCCTTCGATCAGCTCTCGCTGGAATTCCTATCAAGCTACGATTTGCTCCAGCCCTTCGGCAGCGGAAACCCGCAACCCGTGTTCATTTCCCGCGAGGTCGGGCTGAGCCGCTCGCCGCTGCACATGAAGAACAACCACCTGCGCTTCATGCTGCGCCAGGGCTATCACGAGCAGGACGCGGTCTTCTTCGGAGGCGGAGAGCATCCGCTGCCCGACCCGCCGTGGGACATCGCCTTCACAATTGATCGAAACACCTTCCGCGGGCGGACGACGCTGCAACTGATCATCCAGGACGTGCGGGCCGCGGCGGACCGTTGACCTGCCGGAACGCTTCGTCTTCAGAAAATTCCGGCCCTACCGACTCTGCCGGACAATCTGGTTTTTCTCGTCGAGCAGCAAATTGTTCGAAACGACCGGCGTTTCTGACAGCGCGAAGGCCATGATCGCCACCCGCTCGCCGGCCTTGATCAGATGGGCGGCCCCACCGTTGATCATGATGTGGCCGGTGCCGGGCTTGCCGGGGAGAATGTAGGTTTCCAAGCGCGCGCCGGTGGTGATCGAGGCGACCAGCACTTTTTCGCCCGCCCACAGGTCCGCCGCTTCCATCAGGTCCGTCGGGATTTCGATGCTGCCTTCGTAATCGACGTCCGATCCGGTGATCATCGCCCGGTGTAGTTTTGATTTCAGGACCTCGCGGAACATGGCGGGAAGGAAATCCCCCGCCGCCCCGCCGTCAAGCGCCAAGAAATCCCGGCCCTTCGCCGCCGGGGCGTTTGATCGAACCGCTCAACTCATCGGCATTTCCTCTGATCTTGCGCTCCACCCTTGCGCGCGGGACGGTCCGTGGAATATCACCACGCCGTCGGCGAAATCCGACTCTCTTCAGGACGCCCTTCGCCAGGGCAGGAAATTGATGGGGAAGCCGGTGGGATTCCGGCGCGGTATCGCCACTGTGATTCCGGACCGCGAGAGCGGGACGGTCAGCCAGATTGCCAGCCTGAGGAGATTTTCAGACGTCTGCGACTAACAGACATTGAAACCGAAACCATGCTACATCTACCAACGCCTCCCAGAGGCTCCTGCCGGAGTGCCTTCGCACTGATCGCCCTGCTTGCCCAATCCCCTGCCCGCGCGGAGGAAAAAAAGGCCGAACTCGAACCGCTGATCGTCTCCGCCCTGCGGGTCCCGCGCCCGGCCTCCACCGTCACCTCCGCGGTAACCGTGCTGGACCCCGAGTCCTTGCAAAACCAAGGCATCCTCCAGCTCCGCGACGCGCTCAACGCCGTCCCCGGAGTCATTTCCACCTCCACCGGCGGCCAGACCGGAGCCGTCAGCTCCCTCTTCATCCGCGGCACGAAAACCGCCGACTCCCAAGTCGTCATCGACGGCATGCGCCTGAGTGATTCCAGCACGCCGCTCGGCAATATCCTTTCCGGCGGCCGGGTGAACGACGTGGGAAGC
>NZ_JBIKBQ010000138.1:0-9501 GCF_058122085.1 Luteolibacter sp.
GGTCACCTACAACGCCGCCACCTCGATTTCCTTTCCCTACGCCCTCGCGGTCAACCGCTCGCTGATCTCCTCGAAAAGCCGGCTGACGATTCCCAGCCAGCAAATGCACCACGCGATCATGTGGACCGCGGAGAAATACGGCAACCAGGTCATGCAGACGGCCGCGATCCTGACTTGCCTGCCGTCGGCACCTCCGGCAGACGCGTTCCGCCCCACCTACATCGGCGGCAGCAAGCCGGTTTTCACCCTCAGCCAAGTGCGCTGGGACCGGCTGATGAGCCTGCCCGCGGGCTCCGCCATGCCGTCGTGGTCCCAGTGGGAGCGCTATCTGGAACGCCCGTGGATCGACCACATGAACGGCTCCTGGGAGCAGCAGTGGCTGCTGCCGATAGAAAACATGCCCGCCTATGGCCGCGAATACCCGCGCATCCTGGGCATCGCCGGCCTGATGCTGCACAGCGACGCTTCCCAAGCCCAGAAGCGGACGCTGCTCATCCGGCTCCTGCAGATCGGCATCGACTGGCGCGGCGTGGTCCAGGCCGGCGGCTATTGGAACCAGGGCGGCGGCGTGACCAACGGCAGGAAATTCCCGATCGTTCTCGCCGCGAGGCTGATAGACGACCCGTATTTCACCGCGGAAATGCCCGCCACCGCCATCATTCACGAGGACACCCAGTGCTATTACGGCAACGGCTGGGCGGGCATGAAGGCGCTGTGGCAAATGGTCATGCACCATGGCGCGCGCCTGCCCTACATGCACCTGCACCCCAGCCAATACGCCACCTACGACGGCGGCTGGGCGGCGACCTCGGAGAGCTATCGGAGATGTTGCACCATCAAGGCATGGCCGGCGCAGGCGCTCGCCACCTTGTTAGCCGGCGGCAAGGCGGCCTGGAACCACGACTCGTTTTTCGACAACGTGGACGACTGGATGCGCTACGAGGACCGCTACGCCGCCGGTCGCGGAGGCCTCGCCCGGCCGAGTGAGGAAACCACCGTCTTTGATCCCTTCGCGCGGACCATGTGGGATCTCCACCGCAACTCGGTGCTCGCCCAACCCGGCGGCACGCTGTTCCGCATGTGGAACGCCTCCACCAACCAATGGGTGGCTAACACGCCACCCGGCGGCCTGCCCGTTTCAGCCCCGTACTTCAATCCTCCGGCCGGAAATTTTTCCAGCGCCCAGAACGTCGCCATCGCGACCAGCACCAGCGGCGCGAGCATCCGCTTCACCACCGATGGCAGCACCCCGAGCCCGACGGCTGGCACCTTGTATGGGGGTCCGGTCTCGCTCGCCGCAACCACCACCGTCAAGGCCATCGCCTACAAGAGCGGCATCCCGGACAGTTCCGTCAGCACCGCCCAATTCACCTTCTATCCGCCCGGCACGGTGGTGGCGACCGCCGGCGGCTCCTTCCAGAACACCGCCTTCACTTCGCAAAGCGGCGGCTTCAGCGCGACCTTCACCGCCACGCCCTCGGCCTCGCCCACCGATGGCGTCATCGGCCTCTCCGCCGCCGCGGCATCCGCCTACGCCGATCTGGCAGTCATCATCCGCTTCAACGCCTCCGGCATGATCGACGCCCGCAACGGCGGCGTCTATCAAGCGGCCGCCAGCATTCCCTATTCGCCAAACACCAGCTACGCCTTCCGCCTCGTCGTCAACATGAGCGCTCACACGTATTCCGCCTACGTGACTCCGGCCGGCGGCGCCGAGCAGACGATCTGCCTGAACCACGCGTTCCGCACCGAGCAAGGCGGCGTGGCCAGCCTGACTACCTGGAACGCGAATGTGGACGCCTCCGCCACGGGAACCTCGCTCGTGGTCAGCAACTTTTCCGCGGGAACGGATGTCCAGCCGCCAAGCCGTCCCACCGGCTTGAAGGTGGATCCCCGCAAGAGCAATAATTGACCGCCGCCGCGGTAAATCTTCCCGCCCTTGCAATTTCCGAGGACTCAAGTCAGGCAGTATCAGGGAGGGCGCGACGCCCGCCCGATGGAATGACTTTAGGACTTGCTCTGACAGAACAGACGGGCGATTATCCACTCTCAATCCATTTACTGCCATGAGCTCCAACCCGAAAAAGCTCGACGAGAAAAAACTGCGCGAAACCTTGGCGAACAACCCAGCTGACTGGGACGCTCGCAAGCAACTGGCCCATTTGCTCTACGACCAGGGGTCCTTCCTTGAGGCCGCGGACGTCGTTTGGGAGGTCGATGAAATTCCAAGCATCGACGTCGAGCTGGCATTCGCCGCGCGGATCCTCGCCAAGGGCGCGCCACGGAAAGCCATCCGCCTGCTCACCGCCCTGCTCGAGCACAACCGGGGCAAGGCGGTGCAGAATCTCGGGCTCGCCAACGCCCTGCTCCATCATGGCATGGTGCTTCAGGCCGCGCGCTTTTACGGCGCGGCGCTGGAGGCCGATCCCTCGCTCGCCAATCCGGATCTCGAGCACTTCATTCTCTGGACCGACGACGAGGAAACGCTGTGGGGAAACTTCCAGAACCGCCGCCCGGTCCTCGGCGAACTCCCTTGGATGAAGCGCGATCCTGTGGAAGCCATGAAACTGACCAGCCGCATCAGCACTCACACCACCCCCATCAAGCTGCCGAGCCTCGAACCCGCCGCGGGCGAGGAGCTGAACAACGAGCTCTATCAACAGAAGGCGGAAAAAGGCGCGGAGCCCAGCCCGCCGCCTGCGGTGACGATTCCGTTGGACCGGGTCGATCCGAAATATCGGCTCTTCGACGACGAACTTGGTGCGCCGACCGAGCCGCCCGCACCGCCGATGAGGGTCTCGCCTCCACCGACGATTCCGCTGACGTCACCGGCGAGCCGCCCGAAGCCCTCTCTACCCCAGTTGAAACAGCCTGAAGCGCCGAAGTGAACGGTGCAACCCGACCCACCGGACCTTTCCCCGGAGCGCGACCGCAGTTCCATCCGCCTGAAGCAGAAACCGTGGCGTGGCACGAACTGATGAGAAGGCGATCCTCTGTGAGGATTCGCAAACGAACCCCGTTTCCCTCGGCAGATAAGAATCCCGGATTCGTGGTTTCGGATGAAGCGCCGGTCTTTGCGCTTTCATTTTTCCAGGAAAACAGCTCGTTTGGTTAAAATGGTGGAGCAAGGCAGGACGGAAAACACATGGACGCGCGGGCAGCGCTGGGTCAGCGACGGCGAGCCGGAACTCGGCCTCGGCATCATCCGCAAGAGCGGCGACGGGCGGGTGGAAATCGCCTTCCCCGCAGCGGGGGAAACCCGGATCTACGCCATCGACAGCGCGCCGTTGCGGCGGGTGAAATTCATGCCCGGCGACCGGATCAAGATCCACTCGGGCGCGGAAATGACCGTCGAGCGCGTGCGGGAAGAAGGCGGCCTGCGGATCTATCAAACCGACGGCGGCGAGGTGGCGGAAGCCGGCCTCTCCGACTCCATCAGCTTCAGCAAACCCGAGGAGCGCCTGTTCGGCGGCAAGCTCGACGAGCACGCGGATTTCGACTTGCGCGGCGAGGCCCTGCACCGGCGCGCGGAAATGCGCCGCTCGCCGGTGCGCGGACTGGCCGGCGCGAGGATGGACCTGATCCCGCACCAGCTTTTCATCGCCGACGAGGTGGCGAACCGCCCACGGCCGCGGGTTTTGTTAGCAGATCAGGTGGGGCTCGGGAAAACCATCGAGGCGTGTTTGATTTTGCACCGCTTGATTCTGACAGGCCGCGCCGAGCGCGTGCTCATCCTCGTGCCGGAGCCGCTGGTCCACCAGTGGTTCGTGGAACTGCTGCGGCGGTTCCAACTCTCCTTCAGCCTGTTTGACGAAGGCCGCTGCGAGGCGATCGAGTATGGCGACCCCGAGTGCAATCCGTTTCTCGACAGCCAGTGGGTGCTCGCCGCCGTCGATTTCCTCGCCGGGAACGAGCGCCGCGCCGCGCAAGCGCGCGAGGCGGGCTGGGACGTGTTAGTCGTGGACGAGGCGCATCACCTCGAGTGGTCGCCGGAAGCTCCCGGAGCGGCGTATGAAATGGTGCGCGGCCTCGCGGAGACGACGGAAGGCCTGCTGCTGCTCACCGCCACGCCGCAGCAGCTCGGGCCGGAAGGCCATTTCGCGCGGCTGAAATTGCTGGACCCGGACCGCTACACCGACCTCGGTCAATACCGCGAGGAAACGCTGCACTACGAGGATGTCGCGGACGTCGTGGAATCGCTCGCAGCGGGCGGCGCGGTGGACGGGCGGGTGCAAAAAATCGTCGCCGGTCGCCAGCGGCTGGAGCAGCGCGTGGCGAATCTAATCGCGGAAAAGCCCGGTGCCCGCGAGCACCTGATCGCGGATTTGTTGGATGGTTTCGGCGTCGGCCGGGTGATGTTCCGCAACACGCGGGCCAAGCTCGGCGGCTTCCCGCAACGCGAGCCGCGCCTCGCCCCGACCACCGACAAGGTGAAATGGCTGATCGGTTTGTTGGAGGCACTCGGCGAGGAAAAGGTGCTGGTCATCGCGAAGACCCGCGAGCTTGCCGAAGAAATTCTGGAACAACTGAACTCGGCGACCGGCGTGAAAGGCGCGCTTTTCCACGAGGATCTCACGCTGCTGCAGCGCGACCGGAACGCGGCGTTTTTCGCGGAAGCGGAAGGCGCGCGGGTGCTCGTCTGCTCGGAGATCGGCAGCGAGGGCCGGAATTTCCAGTTCGCCCGGCATCTGGTGCTTTATGACCTTCCGGAAGACGTCGATCTGCTGGAGCAGCGGATCGGACGGCTCGACCGGATCGGCCAGAGGGGCACGATCCAAGTGCATGTTCCCTATCTGCCAGGCAGCGCGGAGGAAATTCGGATGCGCTGGCTGGAGGAAGGCTTGAACGCCTTCCGCGCCAGCCCGCCCGGCGCGGCGGAGATCCAGCGCGAGCTGCGCTTCGATCTGGAAGAAGCCATCGGCGAGCGCGAGGGCATCGACGAGTTGATCGAAAAGACGCTCGCCTGCCGCAAGCGGATTTCCGAGCGGCTGGCGCGCGGGCAGGACCGCCTGCTAGAGCGGAGCTCGCACCGTCCGGAGCGGTCGGCGTGGCTGGTGAAAAAGATCCGCGAGTGGGATGAAGACGCGGGCTTCGAGGACTTCCTGCTGCGCTTGTTCGAGTTCTCCGGCCTGCACATCGAGGAGCTCGGCAGCCGCCGGTATTTCCTGCTGCCGGGGAATTTGAAATCCGACGCGTTTCCCTCGCTCCCGCACGACGGCATGACCGTGACCCTCGACCGCCAGCGCGCGCTGGAGCGGGAGCAGGAGGCGTTTCTAACGTGGGACCACCCGATGGTCCGCGGCGCGCTCGATCTCATGCTCGGCTCGGCGGCGGGCAACGCGACCTTCGGCGTGTGGGACGCCGCCGGAGAGAAGATCATTTTGCTAGAGGCATGGGTCGTCGTCGAGTGCGTGGCTCCGGCGCGTCTCCACATCGATCGGTTCCTGCCCCAGACTCCGCTGCGGATCGTCGTCGATCACAAGGGCGGCGATCACACCGAGGAAGCCGCCTTCGCCAAGCCACCGCTGCGCAAAGGCGATCCGGCCAGCCTGATGCGCAACGAGGCGGTGAAGCGGAAATTTCTGCCAGAGATGCTCGAAAAAACCCGCGCGCGGGCCACCGCTAAAAGCCACGCCGTCATCGCGGACGCGCTGGCCTCAATGCACGCCGAGATGGCTGCGGAAACCGCCCGCCTCCGCGACCTCGCCGAGGTGAACGACCACATCCAGCCGGAGGAAATCGCGGCTCTTGAAGCGCGTGAAGCCGAACTCGCGGCGGCCATTCAAAACGCCCGCGTCCGGCTGGACGCCGTGCGCCTGATCTGGAAAGCTCCGCCCGCGTGATTCTCTGAAAAAGCGCCAAACCTCATCAAGTATCAATCCCGACATGCCTTCCATCAACCGCCGCCGTTTCATGTGGACCACCGGTGCCGCAGGAATCGGATTTTCCTCGATCGTCCGCGCCCAGTCGCGTGAGCCCGCCGTTTCGCCGAACTCCAAACTCCGCGTGCTTTCCATCGGCGTCGTGGGAACCATCGGCGGGGCCGACCGCACGCAGGTTTCCCAGCATCCCGCCGTCGAAATCAGCGGGCTCTGCGATGTCGATTCCAACGCCCTCGACCAAGCCGCCATCGACCATCCGGGCGCCTTCACCTGTCGCGATTACCGCGAGGCTTTCTCGAAATTCGGCGACAAGTTCGACGCAGTCATCGTCTCCACGCCTGACCACAGCCACGCGCCGATCATGCTCACCGCGCTGGCCAACCACAAACACGTCTATGGCCAGAAACCACTTGTCCATCAGCTAGAAGAGCTGGCGATGATGGAAAAGGCCATCGCCGCGCGGCCGGATCTCGTCACCCAGGTCGGCAACCAGCGGATGGCCAATACCGGTCGCCGCGCCGCCGTGGAAATCCTGCGAAGCGGAGCACTTGGCAAAGCCGTGGAAGCCCACGTCTGGGTCAATTCGCCCAACGCGCGCGAGTATTTCAATTTGGACCGCGCCGTCGGCGAACCCAAGCCCGCGCCCGCGAATCTGGATTGGAACCTGTGGCTCGGTCCCTGCGAAGAAACCCCGTATCACGACGGCATCGCGCCCGTCGTCTGGCGCTCGTGGTGGGACTATGGCAGCAACGGCCTCGGCGACTGGGGGCTCCACGTGCTGGATGTGATTTTCCATGGCTACGACGAACTCGTCTCGCCCGTCGCCGTTCTAACCCATTGCGAGCCGTCGCCCAATCCCCTCTTCCACAGCCACCCGTGTCACTCGACCATCACTTACGCGGTGGACTCGCAGAAATTCGCCCGCAAGCAATTCGCCATTTACTACAGCGACTCCGCGCAAGCTCCCTCGCGGGCCGCGCTGGGCCTGCCTCCCGGGAAATACCCGGACAGCAACATGACCGTGGTCGTCTGCGAGGGCGGCGTGCTTTGCCTAACCGCCGAGGGCCGCCTTGAAATCTGGCGCGACGGCGTCATGACCTCCGGCCTGAAAATGCCCGGCCTGCCAGAGTTCCCGAAGATGAACCACTGGCACGCCTGGGTGGACAATTGCCTCGGCATCAAGACCGAGCTCCGCAGTCCGTTCAAGGACGCCATCCGCATGACCGAGGCCACCCAGTTAGCAGTCAAAGCCACCCGTTTTCCCGGCCAGGAACTGCGCTGGAACAAGCCGACGCTGTCCTTCACCAATCACGAGGAAGCGACGAAAACCGTCGTCCGCCGCAGCTACCGCGAAGGCTTCGCCCCGCCGCCGGTCGTGTGATTTTCACCGTTAGTCCTTCAACTCGCGGATCCAGACGTTGCGGTAGCGGACCGGGTTGCCGTGGTCCTGCATGGCAAAGGGCAGCTTGTCGGCATGGGCCTTATACTCGGATGCCGCGTGCGGTCCCATCCAGCCGGTGCCTCCGCTCAGAACGGTGTGATCCTGGATGAGCACGCCGTTGTGCAGCACGGTGAACGTCGCCCGGCGGGTGACCTTGCCGCTTTCGTCGAAGAGCGGGCGGTGGAAAATGATGTCATAGGTCTGCCACTCGCCGGGCTTCCGGCAGACGTTGACTAACGGCTTCTGCCGGCCGTAAAGCGCCCCGGCCTGGCCGTCGGCGTAGGTCTGGTTTTCAAAACTATCGAGCACCTGCACTTCATAAACATTCATCAGGAAGACCCCGCTGTTGCCGCGTCCTTGGCCTTCACCCTCGGCTTTGGCCGGAGCCGCCCATTCGACATGAAGCTGGCAGGAGCCGAAGCTCTGCTTGGTCTGGATGTAGCCTGCCTTTTTGACGGATTCGAGCGCTCCATCGACGACTTTCCACGCGCTTGGATTGCCTTTGGTGTCGGTCCAGTTTTGTTTGAATGACGTTTCACTGCCATCGAAGAGAACGGTCGCATCCGCCGGCGGCGCGCCGACTTTGTCCGCGGCTCCCGGCGTGACGACCGGTGGCAGCGGCTGCCTGGCGGTGTCGGTTTCGTGGACCTTGACGCCGTCGATGAACATGTAGAGGACGTCCTTGCCCTTGTCGTCCTTGCGGGTCTCCGTGGTGATCACGGGCTTACTCATGTCGTCGTGGCCGGGGCAGACAAGGGTGGATGCCGCGAGCACGAGGGCGGCTAGTGGGTAAATCGGATTGTTCATGGAATTCAAAGTGGTTGGAATTGGCTCATTAGCAGCGGGCCGAAGCAAGTGTTCATTGATTTTTCTGGCGCTGAAGGTCACGGACATGAACACAGATTCGGAGTGATGGAGTTGGCTCGCCATGGATTTGTCCGCGCTGCCTGCTGAGCCCCCCTACTCACCGAACTGAGATGTTTCATCGCCAGCTTCGCCGCTATCCGGTTGGCGCTCACCCCGGTGTGGGTTCTCGGAAGAATGCCGAGTTGTGCCTTGGCGTAGTCGCTTTTGAGCCGCTTGTCTTTGAACGTGTAGTTGAGTTGATGCCAACTCATTGAGCTGGCAGGCTCTTGTGCGAGCCGTCGCAGAGCGGCGGGTTCGCGGTGTGCTTGCACTGGCACCACCAGATGGTTTTTTTCTCCGCCACCTCGTATTTCACCGGTTGCAGGCCGGTGCCCTTGTGGGAGCCGTCGCAAAACGGCGGGTGACTGGAGCGTCCGCAGGAACACCACCAATGAGTGCCTGCCTCCACTTCGAGTGGCAGCGGCTTGGTATCGCAAATAATCGGTTGTTCAGCCATGAGTGGGGTAGGTTAGCGGGAAACTGAAATGGGCGGTGCGGCCGGTTTTGCCTCGGCGACGAGCAGGTCGGTCTCGCTGGCCACGGCGGCGGTGGCCGGTTTCTTGTCGAGCTTGGGATACCTTTGGGCGGGCACCTCGTTGAAAAATGTTGCTCCGAGCCACCCCGCGAGGATGACGGACGAACCACTGACAAAACGGCGGGTATTCATCGGTTGCTACGGAAACGCTTACTATTCCCGGGGCAGGTTTTGTTGCCTTTCCGGGACAATAGCAACCCTAAAGATCCCGCGTGTCGGCGTGCAGATCTTTCAAAAGGGGATTGTCGCCAGCCATCCCCGCCGCTAGCGTCGCGCCCACGAGTCCACCGCCGCGGCGACTCGCGCCACCTAGCAACTTTCCAATTCCATGGGCATTTTCAGCAAACCCCGCCTGCGCAGCCTTGATCGACGTGAAGACATGCCGGAAGGCCTCTGGGTGAAATGCCCCGATTGCGGGGCGATGATCCACACCCTGGAGCTCAAGCAAAACCTCCACGTCTGCCAGCATTGCAGCCACCACTTCCTGGTCGATTCCCGCGAGCGCATCACGATGCTCGCCGACCCGGATTCCTTCGAGGAAACTGAAATCGGCCTGATCTCGGCCAACCCGCTCGGCTTCTCCGGCTATGACGAGAAAGTCGCAAGTCTCCGCGAAAAGACCGGCCTCGACGACGCCGTGATTTCCGGACGCCTCACCATCAACGGCCAGCGCGCGATGATTGCGGTGATGGATTTCAAATTCTTCGCCGGCTCGATGGGCTCGGTGGTCGGCGAGA
>NZ_JBIKBQ010000139.1:0-9471 GCF_058122085.1 Luteolibacter sp.
CCCAGGCGTCATCCACGCCTTCGATGACGGCGCGGGCGGGATTGCCGGTGCGGCGGATGTCTTCGAGCACGCGCTCGCGGACGGCGTCAATGCTGTCGTGGACGATTTCCTCGTGGACCTGGCCGCGCTTGAACTGGAAACCGTATTGGAGGAAGGCGAGGTCCTTGCCTTCGGCTTTGAGCTTGTCCACCAGCTTGTCGAAACGGGCTCTGGCAGATGGATCGAATCCATCGAGTGCGACCTCGTTGTAGGAGGACGGACGGAGGATGCGCGGGCGCATGGCCTCGACCTCGCCGGTGCGGATACGGACTTCGTTTGTCCGGTCCATCAGCTCGCTGATGAGCTGGAATTCGAACCGCGTCTCGCCGAAGGTGTCGATGCGACGGTCCGGCTCGCGGAGAACCTTGGTCGTTTCAAGCGCGTAGTGGATGTCGTCCGGAGAGTGCATGGGCAGGAGAGAATCACCCGGATCGGGCGTAATGCAAAGAAAAGGGCGGACACCCTGTGAGGAGTCCGCCCTTTCGCAAAGCGTTCGCCTACCGGAATCAGGCTTGTTGGCTGGTGATGTAAGTCACCACGTCGCCGACGGCTTGAAGCTTTTCGGCCTCTTCGTCCGGCACTTCGATGTCGAATTCTTCTTCGAAAGCCATGACGAGCTCGACGGTGTCGAGGGAGTCGGCGCCGAGGTCCTCGACGAATTTGGCTTCGGTGGTCACTTGATCAGCGTTGACGCCAAGTTGGTCCACGATGATGTCCTTTACACGGGCTTCGATACTTTTGTCTGACATGAGTTGCTGTTGTTGAGTGTTGGCGTTGGGAGTGGTTACCGCTTGCGGACCCGGCTTGGCAACCTCGAAAACGAATCGGGAGCGGAAAAGCACTGGACCCGCGAAAACCAATCAGGCAGGACTGGAGGCGTCGTCCTTGGGTTGGCTGTCGGGGAAGGAGGCGTATTCGATGATTTCACCGGAAAACCGCGAGCGGATCAGGCGCATCAGGCGCTCGGCGGGCTCGTCGCTGTCCTTTTTGAAGCCGCCGTAAGTCAGGCCGTCGATGCGAATCCGGCCTTTCCCGGACGCGCCGTCGTAGTCGATGAAGGCGATCCCCTTGGTGTCCCATTTGCGGAGATCGAGCGTCTTGAGATCCGAATAGGGAACCCGCTTGCCCTGCTGCGAGGTGACCGCCTCGGCGTCCGCCGAAATCGAGCGGCCCAGCGTGCGGATCAGGAAAAACGCCGCCGCACCGGCCAGCGCGGCGCAAACTCCGCAGACGATCCACTGCTCCCGGATTTTTCCGGCGTCATAAGGATGCTCCGGCGGAGACGCGCCGAGCCCGCGCTCGCGGGTGTATTCGCGCCACAAGATGTTCCATTGCAGCGGCTTCATCCGCTCGTAGTCGTGGAGAATTTCAGGCCACGGCATCGGCAGCGTGAGCGAGAGAGGCAGGATCGAGTGGTCCTCGGGAAACGCGACGGACTGTTTCGCCGCATGGTTTTTCCACTCCTCGGGCGTGAGCGCGCCGCTGGAATTCATTTTCGAAAACTCCTCGTTCGCGATCTGGAACGCCTTGTGCAGGTAGTAAACCTCGTTTTTCTTGCGGTACCCGGTCGAGCCGTCGATGTAAAAAAGCACCGCGAAAACGCCGAACATCAGCAGCATCACCAGCGCGCGGAAGAGAAACCAAGGCGTTGGTTTGCAGACAATTGATTCGGGCGAGTTCATCGGGATAAACGAGAAACAATCGCGCCAGTCGGCGGTTGGCAAGCCACAAGCCGGACAACTCCAAGGATTTCCTCGATTCTGGCTTGTCGTTAATCCGCCGCGCGTCTAAGCACACACTCGTCATGCCAATCGCAACTCCCGCACAATATCGCGCCATGTTGGACGCCGCCCAAAAGGGTGGCTACGCCTATCCCGCCATCAACGTCACCTCGCTGCCCACCATCAACGGTGCGCTGCGCGCGTTTTCCGAAATGAAATCCGACGGAATCATCCAGGTTTCCACCGGCGGCGGCGAGTTCGCATCCGGCACCTCGGTGAAAGACGCCGCCTTCGGAGCCATCGTGCTTGCCGAGGCCTGCCACCTGCTCGCGGAAAAACACAACGTCCTCATCGCCCTCCACACCGACCACTGCCATCCCGCCAAGGTCGATGGCTTCCTCAAGCCGCTGCTCGAAGCCTCCCGCAAGCGCATTGCCGAAGGCAAAGGCCCGCTGTTCCAATCCCACATGTTCGACGGCTCGGTGGTTGACCTGAAGGAAAACCTCGAAATTTCCAAAGCCCTCCTCAAGGAATGCGCCGATCTCGGCATCATCCTTGAAGTCGAAGCCGGCTGCGTCGGCGGTGAGGAAGACGGCCACGACACTTCAGGTCTCCCGATTGAAAAACTCTACACCACGCCCGAAGACATGGTGGAGGTTTACGAAGCGCTCCAGCCGATCGGCCGCTTCCTGTTCGCCGCCACCTTCGGCAACGTCCACGGTTCCTACAAGCCCGGCGCGGTGAAGCTCAAGCCCACCATCCTCCGCGACGGCCAGAAGGCGGTCATGGACAAGCACGGCGCGGCCGCGGAAATGGACCTCGTCTTCCACGGCGGATCCGGCACCTCCGAGAGCGATCTCCGCGAAACGCTCGACTACGGCGTCGTGAAAATGAACATCGACACCGACACGCAATACGCGTTCACCCGCCCGATCGTCACCCACATGTGCCAGAACATCGAAGGCGTGCTCAAGATCGACGGTGAAGTCGGCGACAAGAAGGCATACGATCCGCGCTCCTATTTGAAAAAGGGCGAACTCAGCCTTTGCGAGCGGATGAAAGAGGCTTGCGACGACCTCCGCTCCACCGGTCAGAGCATTTTCGGAAAAGTCTGATTCGTCCAACAGGGCGGCCTTGGATTTTCCGGGGCCGCCCTTTTGTTGCCCGTCCAGCGGCTTCCCATTTCCATCCATTTCATGCCCGATCCTAAAACACCCAAGGAGCACCCGCTGGCTAACATCGTCGTCAACGTGATCGTGCCGGTGCTGATCCTCAGCTACCTCAGCAAGGACCCGGACCTGCAGGCAAGACTCGGCAAAATCGCCAGACCCTGGCACATCGGCCCGCTCTGGGCGATGATCCTCGCCCTGGCGCTGCCGCTCGGCTACGGCGCCTGGTATTACCTCAAGACCCGCAAGGGCAACTTCTTCTCGGCGCTCGGCCTGATTTCCGTCCTTCTATCCGGCGGTCTGACCGTCTATCTGTGGAACAAGAACGGCACCGTGAAACCTAACGCCGGCTTGCTCTTCGGCCTCAAGGAAGCGCTGATCCCGCTCGTGCTCGGCGTCGCGATCCTCTTCTCTCACCGCTCGACGACGCCGCTGATCCGCGTCTTCCTTTACAACGATTCGATCTTCGACATCCCCAAAATTGAAGACCGGATCACCGCGATTTCCGCGCAGGGGGATTACGAGCGCCTGCTCCACCGGGCCACGAAGCTTTTCGCCGCCTCCTTCTTTCTCAGCTCGCTGATGAACCTGATCCTCGCCCAATGGTTTTTCCTCGGCTTCGATGCAGGGGCTTCCGACGCGCTGGAAACCTACAACTCGATCATCGCCAAAGTCACCGGCTGGGGATTCGCGGTCATCGGCGTGCCTGTCATGATCTTCCTGTTCTTCACCCTGCGCTGCCTGCTCAAAGGCCTCGGCAACCTAACCGGAATGAAGGACGACGAGCTGATGCTCCCCCGCTGAACGAAAAAAGCAGGGCCACCCGCGGACGGGCGACCCTGCTTGATTCTGAATTCCTGCGGCTCAATCCACCAGGTTGTCCACCCGCTGCGCGAGCTCGATGTCGAGCTCCGTCACGCCGCCGGCGTCATGGGTGGTTAGTTTCAGCGTCACCTTGGTGTGCTTGATGGTAATGTCGGGATGGTGCTGCGCTTCCTCGGCGATCTCGGCGAGATCGTTCACGAAATCAATCGCATCCATGAATTCCTCGAACTCGACGGTCCGGGTGATGGCTTTTTTTTCGTAGTCCCACTCGGGGCATTTTTTCAATGCGGCGGTGAGATCGTCATTTTCAAGAAGTTCGGACATGTTTTCAATCGGGGAAATGTTCGCCCGAAGATTGCGGCGTCCGATTCGCCATTGGCAAGCCCCTTTCCACCGGTTCTTGAAAATCATCTTGCCGGACGTTGCGCCGCTGCTTGATTTGGCGTAGGTTCCGGCCATGAAAAAACTACTCACCGCACTGTTGGCAGGCCTTGCTTTTTCATCATGTGTCCCTTCCACGCCCCAGGCGCGGATCGCACAAAACCCGCAGGTCTTCGCGGCGCTTCCCAAAAAGGACCAGCGCCTCGTCGAGCAGGGACAAATCGCCCGCGGCATGTCTCCGGACGCCGTGATGCTCGCCTGGGGCTATCCGGCGCGGCGCTTCGAGGGATCGAAGGATTCCAAAAGAACCGAGCGCTGGGATTATGCCGGCTCGCGCCCGGTTTACGCCTCGACCTTTTACGGCGGCTATGGATACGGACACGGATACGGATATGGTCCTTACGGCCACCACGGGTATCCGGGCTACGGATACGGCTTCGGCCCCGAAGTCGCATACATCCCTTATCGCGTCGCATCGGTTTGGTTCGTCAATTCCCGGGTCGATTCCTGGGAGCGGCTCCGCTGAGCAATTCACCCGCACCATGTCTTGCATTTTCCCGGGCGATCGCAATCCTTCCGCCTGATCATAACGCCATGACTTCAAAATCACTTCTCGCAATCGCCGCCGCAGTCTGCGCGGCCACCCTGTTCCCCTCCTGTTCGAACCTTTCATCCGGCGGCTCCGGCCTGGCGGCCTATCACGCCTACGACCGCCCGACCAAATTGCCCGCCAGCCCTGGCAACGTCCGGGTGAAAGTCTCGCTCAGCAAGCAGCGGGTGTATGTGATGGAAGGTTCCGAAATGTTGCTCGCCATGCCGGTCTCCGTCGGCGCGCCGGGAACGACCACCCCGTCCGGAAGTTTCAGCATTTTCAACAAGGAGCACAAACACCGCGCCAACACCCACGGCTATGCTTACAGCGGAAACAACGTCAAGAAGACCATGCTCAGCAGCCGTCCTCCCGGCTGGTCGTTCAAGGGCACGCCGATGCCCTACTGGTGCGAGTTCAAACCTAACTACGGCTTCCACACCGGCTGGGTCAAGCACCAGCCCTGTACCCACGGCTGCATCCGGATGCACGAGAATCTCGCTCCGAAATTCTTCCGCCTGGTCAAAGTCGGCACGCCGGTGAACATCGCCTACTCGCAAGCCGAGGACGCTACCGTCGGCAACATCCCGCTCCCTCCGGACGCCGGCCCACTGCCTGATTACGCCGGCTCGATGTATCTCACAGACGGTTATTTCAACCAGCACACGGCGCCGAAATACGACTGATCCCGCAGGACCAAATCTCACGATTCAGCCAAAGGCCCCGCACCCCGCGGGGCCTTTTCCGTTCACCCGGCGATCAAGCGGACCGCCAACACCAGCAGCACAGTCCCAAACGCGCCGTCGATCCATCGCGCCGCCCGCTCGTAGCGCGAGCGCAGCGGATTGCATTGCAGCAGCCACGCCCACAGCGACCACAGGACGCATCCCTGTCCGACCACGATTCCCCAGATCGCGAACGCCCACCACTCCGGCCGGGCGCCTCTCAGAAACGGCGCGCAAACTGCCGTCAGAAAAACCGCGGCTTTCGGATTCAGCAAATTACAAAACAGCCCCCGCACGAACGGCCGCCTTCCCGACGCATTCCTACCAGAATCCACCTTCGCTCCGGAATGCCACTCCCGGAACAAACCGCAGGCCAGCCAGAGCAGATATCCCGCAGCCAGCCAGCGCATGAACTCCCACAAAACCGGCAGCCGCTCGAAAGCTACCGCCAGCCCAGCCACCGCCAGCATCGCGTGCACCGCTAACCCACAAGCAATCCCCAGCGCCATTTCCACACCCTTACGGGCTCCACTCTGCAGCGCGGTCCGCGTCAGCAAAATCATGTCCGGCCCCGGACTGAACTGCCCCAACGCCATCACCCCCGCGAACGCCAGGAGATCGACGGCCGCGCTCATTCCTCCCCGCGTTCCCGCTTCACCGCCACCACGTAGGCCAGCACCGCCTTTTCATCCGCGGACGCCAGTCCCGCGTGGCCGATCATTTTCGGCACCGCCGTCTCCCACTCGTCGATGTCCAAATCCTGCGGCAGCTTGTATTTGTGGCACTCGCCGCAATGCAGCATGTAAACTTCGTGCCCACGTTGGATTTGCTCGAGCGATTTCCCGCTTTTTTTCGCCATCGAGGCGCTCGGATTCGGCACCTCGGCGATTCCTCCCTCCGCGGGCTCGTCACCTGCTTCGATGTTCTCGACGATGGGCGCTGGCCCCGCTCCGCCGCAGGAAATCATCAATAAAGCGCATAACACCACCGTCATCCAGTCCCGTCCGGTTCGCATGCGCGGACGCTACACGGTCGCCCCCGCCACTCAACCCCGGAAATCAACCTTCAATCTGCGGGTGAACGATTTTGACAAATCCCCCGCCGCCAATAACCTCCGCCGCATTCCAGCCCCACCGGCTTTTCCACAACGATCCATTCATGAACACACTCCGCACCTTCACCACCGGCTCTGGCGCACAGGGAAATTTCCACTCGCTCCCCGCCCTCGCCGAACAAGGCTTCCCGAATCTCTCGAAATTGCCGGTCTCGATCCGCATCGTTCTCGAATCCCTCCTCCGCAACAACGACGGGCTGAAAGTCTCGGAAAAGGACATCACCAACCTCGCCAACTACAACGCCAAGGCCCCCGGCGACTATGAAATCCCCTTCGTCGTCGCCCGCATCGTGCTCCAGGATTTCACCGGCGTGCCTCTCCTCGTCGATCTCGCCGCCATGCGCTCCGCCGTCGACGGCATGGGCAAGGACGCGAAAATGATCGAGCCACTGGTCCCCGTCGATCTCGTCGTCGACCACTCCGTGCAAGTCGATTACGCAGGCGGCCCCGACTCGCTGGAGAAAAACCTCGACCTCGAATTCCACCGCAACCGCGAGCGCTACGAGTTCCTCAAATGGGGCGAACAAGCCTTCGACACCTTCAAGGTCGTCCCTCCCGGCATCGGCATCGTCCACCAGGTGAACCTCGAATACCTCGCCAAGTGCGTGCTTGAGAAAAACGGCGTGTTCTATCCGGACACCCTGGTCGGCACTGACTCCCACACCACCATGATCAACGGCCTCGGCGTCGTCGGCTGGGGCGTGGGCGGCATCGAAGCGGAGGCCGGCATGCTCGGCCAACCCGTCACCTTCCTCGTTCCCGAAGTCGTCGGCGTCTATCTCACCGGCGCACTCAACACCGGCGTCACCGCCACCGACCTCGTCCTGCTCGTCACCGAAGTCCTCCGTAAAACCAAAGTCGTCGGAAAATTCGTCGAATTCTTCGGCCCCGGCGCCAAAGCCCTCAGCCTCCCCGACCGCGCCACCATCGCCAACATGGCACCCGAATACGGCGCGACCATGGGCTTCTTCGGCATCGACGAAATCACCACCGGCTACCTCGCCGGCACCGGCCGCCCTGCCGAACTCGTCACCACCGTCGAGAACTACTACAAGGCCCAAAGCCTCTGGGGCATCCCGACCGACCGAGACGCCCTCGAATTCTCCCAAGTCGTCGATCTCGACCTCTCCACCGTGAAACCCGGCGTCGCCGGCCCCAAGCGCCCGCAAGACCGCATCGACCTCGACAACCTCAAGGTCAAATGGGGCGAACTCCTCGCCGCTCCCATCGCCGATGGCGGCTTCGCCAAATCCGAAACCAAATCCGCCATCGTCACCGTCGACAGCAAGGGCGGCGTGAAGGACAAGATCGGCCACGGCTCCGTGCTCATCGCCGCCATCACCAGCTGCACCAACACCTCGAACCCGAGCGTCATGCTCGCCGCCGGTTTGTTAGCGAAAAAGGCAAACGCCCTCGGCCTCACCATCAACCCGTCCGTCAAAACCTCGCTCGGACCCGGCTCCCGCGTCGTCACCGACTACCTCAACAAAACCGGCCTCCAGGCCGAACTCGACACTCTCGGATTCCAGACCGTCGGCTACGGCTGCACCACCTGCATCGGCAACTCCGGCCCGCTCGACACGGGCATCGAGGACGTCGTGAAATCCGAGGACATCGTCGCCGCCTCAGTCCTATCAGGAAACCGGAACTTCGAGGCCCGCGTCCACCAGTCCATCAAGGCGAACTTCCTCATGTCGCCGCCGCTCGTCGTCGCCTTCGCCCTCGCCGGCACCGTCGATATCGACCTCACCACCGAGCCGTTAGGAAGAACCCCGGAAGGCGAGCCCGTCTTCCTCGCCGACATCTGGCCCACCAGCCAGGAAATCACCGACGCGATGAACGCCTCGCTCCGCCCCGACGTTTTCCAACGCCTCTACACCGGCTTCTCCGACCAGAACCCGAAGTGGAACGAAATCAAATCCTCCACCGGCAACGTTTACGAGTGGGACCGCGAATCCACCTACATCCAGGAGCCGCCCTTCTTCGACGGCTTCACCCCCGCCCCGCGCGACATCGTGGAAATCCACGGTGCCCGCCCGCTCGGCATCTTCGGCGACTCCGTCACCACCGACCACATCTCCCCTGCCGGAGCCATCAAGATGGACAGCCCCGCCGGCCGCCACCTGGTGGAAAAAGGCGTCACATTCGCCGATTTCAACTCCTACGGCTCACGCCGTGGCAATGACCGCATCATGACCCGCGGCACCTTCGCCAACGTCCGGATCAAGAACCTCATGGTCCCCGGCATCGAAGGCGGCGTGACCAAATACTACCCGTCCGCCGCCCCGGCCAAGGAACGCCTCATGGCCGAGAGCCACGAACTCCAGAACGGCACCGTCTCCGGACCGGCCGTCGTCAATGGCGACATCCCCACCCTCGCCATCTACGACGCCGCCGCCGTCTATCAGGAAGAGTGCGTCCCCACCATCATCATCGGCGGCGAGGACTACGGCATGGGCTCCAGCCGCGACTGGGCCGCCAAAGGCACCAACCTGCTCGGCGTCAAGGCGGTCATCACCAAGTCCTTCGAGCGCATCCACCGCTCCAACCTCGTCGGCATGGGCGTGCTTCCCTGCAACTTCGTCAACAAGGAGGACTACGACAAAGTCAAAGGCCTCGGCGACGCCACCTTCGATCTGGTCGGCATCGACAACGACCTCAAGCCCATGCAGCAGGCCACCCTCAAGGTGCATCCCGCCGACGGAGAAAGCTTCGACGTCCCCGTCGTCGTCCGCATCGATACCCCGGTGGAAAAGGACTACTACCGCGCCGGCGGCATCCTCCCCTACGTGCTCGCCCAGATCCTGGGATAGTCAATGTAGCGGCGGTCTGCGACCGTCGATGCCCATGAGTAGCGACGGTCTGTGACCGTCGATGCCAATGAGATGCCAAAGAACGACGGTCGCAG
>NZ_JBIKBQ010000140.1:0-9396 GCF_058122085.1 Luteolibacter sp.
ACTTCCGGGCATGCGCTACGCGGAACGTCTTCAGCAACGGATTGAAAAAACCGGGTCCCGGCTTTGTGTCGGGCTTGATCCTCGACCGGGGGACGGCGGCGCGGCGGCGGCGCGGGATTTTCTCAAACAAGTCGTCGAGGAAACGGCGCAGTGGGCGGCCGCCTACAAGCCGAACATGGCGTATTTCGAGGCGATGGGCATCGAGGGCATCCGCCTGCTCGAAGAGCTGCTCGGCGGGATGCCGGAAGACGTGCCGGTGATTCTGGACGCGAAACGCAGCGACATCGGCGAGACGCAGAAATACTACGCGCAGGGCTATTTCGCCGGCTGGAAGGTGGATGCGGTGACGCTCAATCCGTTTCTCGGCTATGACTCGATCGAGCCGTTTCTCGATTGGGCGGGGAGGGGTATCTATCTGCTCGCGGTGACTTCGAATCCCGGCTCGGCGGATTTCCAGCGCCAGAAACTTGCGGACGGGCGCTCGGTTTTCGAACTCGTCACCGCGCTCGGCGAGCGGGCGAAGGACGAGGGCCGCGCCACGGATGTCGGCTACGTCGTCGGCCTGACGAACGCGGCGGATGTTTTGGAGAAAATGCCGGACGCGCCGCTGTTGGTTCCCGGACTCGGCGCGCAGGGCGGCGACCTCGCCTCGCTCGCCGCCGCCGCGCGCCGCGCGCCGGACGTGATCAATGTTTCCCGCGGCATCCTCTATGCCGGGGATGACCGGAGCTTCGCGGAGAGGGCGCGGGACTGGGCGGAGAAGATCGCGGCGGCTTACGGAAAATGAATTTGAGGTTTTCCATGCGCGCCCGCGTTTCGTCCGCTAATTTCAAGCAACAGTGAAAGACAAAAAGCCCTCACCGATGGAGCCGATGCCCGCGAGGTATTCCGGCCTGCTGCCGCAGAAGGGCTGGCCGGCGAGGAACCTTAAATTCCTCCGCCACCGGATCGTGCCGGGGATGTTTCAGCGGAGCAATGGCGACGTGCTGGAGCCGGTGCTCGCGCCGCCGGATCTGGACAAGGTGCGGATCACTTGGATCGGGCACGCGTCGTTTTTCCTGCAGTTCGCCGGACACTCGGTCATCGTCGATCCGAACTGGGCGAAGTGGCACGGCCCGGTGAAGCGCTCGCGTCGGCCGGGGCTGAACCTGCACGGCGTGCCGGAGGTGGATCTGGTGTTGGTCACCCACGCGCACTTCGACCACCTGCACAAGCCGAGTTTGAAAATCCTCCAGGCGCGCGAGGGAATCGTGGTCCCGATGGGCAGTGGCTCGCTCGTGAAGCGGCTTGGCTTCCCAGCTACCCACGAGATGAGGATTTGGGATGCGCTGAGTTTCGACGAGCTCGAAATCATCCACACGCCGTCCCATCACTGGGGCGCGCGCTTCATTCATGACGTCCACCGCGACTACGGCGGCTACATCGTCCGCGCCGGCGGCAAGAGCGTGTTTCATTGCGGCGACAGCGCTTACTTCGAGGGCTTCAAGGAAATCGGCAAGCGCTACGAAATTGACGTCGCGCTCATGCCCATCGGCGCCTACGAGTCGCCGAGCGGGCGCGATGTGCACATGAACCCGGAGGAGGCCGTCCGCGCGTTCGCGGATCTCGGGGCGAAGGCGCTCATCCCGATGCACTACGGGACGTTTCCGCTAGGCAACGAGCCGCACCACGAGCCCGTCGAACGGCTGCTGATGGAGGCGGACCGTCTCGGCATCAGCGAGCAGGTTCTCATTCCGGAAGAAGGGGTCGGCATCGAGTGGTGACGAATCTTTTCGGGAACAAATTTCATTCTCACGTATCCTACCCGCATGAACCGCCGACTCGCGCTCTCGTTGTTGCTCCTCGTTCCCACGCTCGCTTCCTGCGAACCCGAAAAAGCCATGAATCCCGCTGACAAACAAGCCGCCAAGATGCCCGAAGTCCCCGCAGGTGCGGAAACCGCCACGCTCGGCGCCGGTTGTTTCTGGTGCATCGAGGCCGCCTATCGCCAGCTCGACGGCGTTTACTCCGCCACCTCCGGCTACATGGGTGGCTCGGTGAAGAACCCGACTTACGAGCAAATCTGCGACGGTGACTCCGGCCATGCGGAGGTCGTGCAGGTGGTTTTCGACCCGAAGAAAATCTCTTACGAGAAGGTGCTCGCCTGGTTCTGGGACCTCCACGACCCGACGACGCTCAACCGCCAGGGCAACGACGCCGGCACCCAGTACCGCTCGGCGATTTTCTATCACTCGGAGGAGCAGAAGAAAGTCGCGGAGGCATCGAAATCAGCCGCCAAGGCGAATTTCAAAGATCCGATCGTGACGGAGATCACCAAGGCTGCGGACTTCTATCCGGCCGAGAGCTATCATCAGAATTACTACAACGAGAACAAGTCGAAGAACCCGTATTGCCGGTTCGTCATCGAGCCCAAGCTGAAGAAGCTCAAGCTCGATCACTGAGGTCCGGAGCGGCTCAGAGTTGAAAGCTGTCGTCCGCCGGACTTGCGCCGATGGAGATCTGGACTTCGCCGTTCGCCGAGAGGTGGGTGAGGCAGTGATAGACGTCCTCGGGGTCGGCATCGATTTCAGTGGCGATATCCGCTGCGTTCTTGGCGGAGGCGGTGAGGTGGCCGCGGACTTTGGTCAGGGTTTCGAGGAATGCGCCGGCGGCCTTTTTCCCCGCTTCCACGCCGGGCTGGTGATAGGCGTTGATGTTGACGAGCGAGGCGTAGAACGAAACGGTGCGCTCGAACAGGGCGATGAGCAGGCCGAGCTGGAAGGGCGTGACCTCGGGGATGGAAATCGTGAGCGATTTGCGGCCGGCGCCATGCAGCGCCTTGCGCGTGCCGCGCAGGAAACCTTGCAGGTAGTCCGCTGTGCTGGTGCCGGGATCGACTTCGATGCTGTGACCGGAGCGGCCTTTTCTCACCTCGATGAAGGTGGCGAAAAAGTTGTTCACGCCGTCGCGGAGCTGTTGGACGTAGGCGTGTTGGTCGGTGGAGCCTTTGTTGCCGTAAACCGCGAGTCCTTGGTGGACGACCTTGCCGTCGAGGTCGCGCTCCTTGCCGAGCGACTCCATGACGAGCTGTTGGAGATACTTGGAAAACAGGACGAGCGAGTCCTTGTAGGGCAGGACGACCATGTCCTTCTCGCCCTTGCCGTTAGTGGCGCTGTGCCAGGCGATGGCGAGCTGCATGGCGGCGTTTTTCGAAGCGTCCTGCCTGCGGGTTTCCACGTCCATCGCGGCGGCTCCGGCGAGCATGGCGTCGATGTCCAACCCTTGCAGCGCGGCGGGGACGAGGCCGACGGTGGACAGCACGGAGGTGCGGCCGCCGATCCAGTCTTCCATCGGGAAGCGGGCGATGAAGTGGTGGGCGACGGCGTATTGGTCGAGCTTGGAACCGGTGCCGGTGACGGCGGCGGTGTGGCGGCCGAAGTCGAGGCCGGCGGCTTCATACGCGGCCTTGGCTTCGAGCATCCCGTTGCGGGTCTCGGCGGTGCCGCCGGATTTGGAGATGACGAGGACGAGGGTTTTATCGAGTCCGGTCTTCGCGAGTCTGGCGATGACGGCGTCCATGCCGGCGGGGTCGGTGTTGTCGAAGAAATGGAGCGGCAGCCGGGCGTTCTGGCCGATGGCCTCGGAGAGGAGCTGCGGGCCGAGCGCGGAGCCGCCAATGCCGATGAGCAGGACTTGTTGGAAATTTCCGCCGGATGGCGGGGTGATTCCGCCGGTGTGGACTTTTTCCGCGAAATGTTTGAGCGCGGCGATCGGCTCGGTGATGGCCTTTTTCAACTCCTCGGTCGGCGCGAGATCGGCGTTGCGCAGCCAGTAGTGGCCGACCATGCGGCCCTCGTCGGGGTTGGCGATCTCACCGGCCTCGACGGCGACCATGTCGGCGAACGCTTTGATGATTTGCGGCTGCAGCGCGGAAACGTAGCCCGGCTCGATGTCCATCAGGGAGAGATCGAGGGAGAATCCGTGTTGCGGATAGCGGAGAAGCGATTGGTTGTAGGATTGCCAGGACATGGTGGGAAGATTCTGAATGAAATGAAGACAGAGCCAAGGCTTGCGTCTCCCTCGCCGGATGTCGATGCCTTTGGGTATGATTTCCGGTCATCGGTCTCGGGGTGGCGGCAAAAGCGACATAGCGCTCGCCCGGTGCTGGCAGGAACGTTGGATGCCAGACCGAAGACCCTGGGAATCACGGCACGAAAAAGGGAGCCCTTGCAGGCCCCCTGGTTCATCTCCAAATAAAGTGCTCGAAAGAGGACTCGAACCTCCACAGGTTTCCCTACTAGATCCTTAGTCTAGCGCGTCTACCAATTCCGCCATCCGAGCATCCGGTTGGGTGGGGGCACTTGGTAAGAGCCGACCCGCGATTTGGCAAGAGAATCTTCGAAAAAAATCGAGGCGCGCACTTAATCGAGCTTGGAACTTGCTTCGAGGCTCTCAAACGAAAACATGGGGCTGTTCATTGCCATGGAATCCATTCGCGCGGAGTCAGTCGTCAAATCCTTCGGAAGCACCCGGGCTCTCGACGAAGTCAGCTTGCATGTGGGACCCGGCGAGCTGTTCTTCCTGCTCGGAGCCTCGGGATGCGGCAAGACGACGCTCCTTCGCTGCATCGCCGGGCTGGAAACTCCGAGCAGCGGCGCGGTCTTTTTTGGCGAGCGCGAGGTGACCGGAATGGCGCCGCACAAGCGCGAGGCGGCGATGGTTTTCCAAAGCTACGCGCTGTGGCCGCATCTCACCGTCGGCCAGAACATCGCTTTCGGCCTCGAAGAGCGGCGAGTGCCGAAACCGGAAATCAAGCGACGGGTCGAGGAGGTTTTGGAAATGGTCCGGCTGCCGGGATTCGGCGCCCGCTCGATCGACCAGATGTCCGGCGGCCAACAGCAGCGCGTCTCGCTTGCCCGCGCGCTGGTCGTGAAACCGAAGTGCCTGCTGCTCGACGAACCGCTTTCCAATCTCGACGCCCAGCTCCGCGTGGAAATGCGCCGCGAGATCCGCCGGATTGTGAAGGACAACGGCTTGACCGCGATTTATGTCACCCACGATCAGGAGGAAGCGCTCGCGATGGCGGACCGCATGGCCGTGATGACTCGCGGCAGAATCGGTCAGATCGGCACGCCCGAGGAAATCTACCGCACGCCGCACAGCGCCGAGGTCGCGAACTTCATCGGCGAGACGAATCTGATCGATGGCGAGGCGCTCGAAACCCGCGGGGGTTTCACACTCGTTAGGACGGCCGCAGGTCCGCTCGTCGGACGCGTCAGCGATCCCGCGTGGACGCCCGCGGCGGGCGAGGCGGTGCGGCTTTCCATCCGCCCCGAGGCGTGGCGCCTGCATGCTGATAGCGGCGACAACCCGGTCACGGGAAACATCGTCGAGCGAAGTTACCTCGGCCAGCGCATCCAGTATTGGGTCGATACCGCGGCGGGCCGTCAGCAAGTCGTGGAGATGAATCCGCACCTGATCCATGGGCCGGGTGATGAAAAAATCACCCTCCATGCGCGGCATGATGATGTCGTGGTTTTGAAACCGCAGTGATGAAAACAAGAGCGTCTATCATCTTCGGACTCCTTGCGCTGATCGTGGCGTTGCCGCTGGTCATGCGCCGCGAAAGCGCGACCACGTCGCCGCGCAAAGCCGACGACCGACTGGTCATTCTCAGCCCGCACAACGAATCGATCCGCCAGGAATTCGGCGAGGCCTTCGCGGCGCATTGGAGAAAAACGACCGGGCGCTCGATCTACATCGACTGGCGGACGCCGGGCGGGACCTCGGAAATCCGCATGGTGCTCGACGCCGGATTCAAGGCGGCGGAGGAAACCGGCCGCGCGGGCATCGGCGTGGATGTGTTCTTCGGCGGCGGCGAGCCGGACTTTTCCAGCCAGGCGAAAAAAGGCCGCCTCGTGCCGCTGCGGGTGTTCGATTCACAGCCCCAGCTGTTCGTCAAAGACGGCCCCATTCCCGAGACCTTCACCGGCGAGCGCTATTATCCGGCCGACCATGTCTGGGTGGGCACCTGCATGTCGCAGTTCGGAATCTGTTATAATCCGGATGTCCTCGAACGCCTCAAGATTTCCGCGCCGACGACGTGGAACGATCTGGGAGATCCGCGATACGCCGGGACGCTCGCCCTGGCAGACCCGACGAAAAGCGGCTCGCTCGCCCGCGCGTTCGAGTTGCTCGTGCAGTCGGAAATGCAGCGCGCCGCCACGCCGGACGTCGGCTGGACTAACGGACTTCGCCTGATCCAGCGGATGTCGGCGAACGCCCGTTATTTCACCGACAGCGCGTCGAAGATCCCGCAGGACGTGGGGCAGGGGAATGCCGCCGCCGGGATGTGCATCGATTTCTACGGCCGCTCGTTCGCCGAGGAACTCACCTCGAAATCGGGCGAGCCGCGCGTCGTCTGGATCGCCCCGGTTGGCGGCACGACCTTGAGCAGCGATCCGGTGGCCGTATTGAAAGGCGCGCCACATCCGGAAGTGGCGCAGGATTTCGTGGAATTTTGCCTCAGTCCGGAGGGGCAGACCTTTTGGTTCGGCAAGCCCGGCACGCCAGGCGGCCCTCAGACCCGCGCCCTCCACCGCACGCCGATCCGCCGCGATGTTTACACGCCGGAAAACCTGGCGAACTCGACGATGCCGGATGCCAGACCTTATGAAGACCGCGGCAATTTCACCTATCGGCGAGAGCTGACCGGGGCCTCGTTCAACACGCTCCGCCAGCTCGTCAAAATCATCTGCATCGACTCGCACGAGGAAATGAAAGTCGCCTGGCTAGCCCTCCGTGACGCCGGAATGCCCGCCGACGCGCTCGCCGTTTTCTCCGATGTCTCACTCGTCGATTACGCCAAGGCCGGCAAAGGCGACCCGCTCCTCGACGGCCCGGACGCGCTCAAAGCCGCCGCCCGCGCAGCCGAACTCGGCGAGTGGTTCCGCGCGAACTACCGCAAGGCCGAAGCCATGGCGAAGCAATACCCCAAACTGTAGACCCCAAATAAACGTGTGTTTAGACATCGCGCACAAGTGCTCGCACCTCGCGTAACGGGGGCTGTGCGTCGCGCACAAGCACCCAGACCTCGCGTAACGGGGGGCCGTACCTCGCGCACAGGCAGTGGAAACACGGGCCGGTGGCCTCGGGATCGAATTAATCGCGCCCGTGCATTGCGAATTCCGGCGTCGGCATCGCGGACCTTGATCCGGACTCCGAGAGCCCTTTGCATTCCCTCCCCAACGGGTTGCTTGCCGCGCGCACCGTGGCGGCGATCACCGGTCGCCGCGAAATCCCGTCCTCGTCATCCTGCTCGTTCCCATCGCCCACCGCCACCTCGAAGCCCTCCACCTCGAAGCCCTCCACCTCGAAGCCCTCCACCTCGAAGAAGCCAGTGCGGCACGGGTGCTGCGGGAATGGGTGAAAAACCAGGGCTGGGGTGAAAATCAGTCGTTGGCTGGCAAGTTGCGAAGCACCGTAATCAAGGATTTTTGGTTTACCCTCAGTTCGAAGCCGGTGACATCGCCTTTCTGACGTAAGCGGTCTATTCTCGGCCTCTAGCTGAATCCGTGCATTCAGAGCATACATACCTGTGTATGCAACCTACATCATCCCATCCCGAAGCCTACGACTCCACGATCATCCGCGCTGGCAGCGACGGGCGTCTCCGCTATTCACCCGCCCAAAAGCAATCGCTGCTCGAGGCCTTTGACCGCAGCGGCACGAGCGCCATGGCCTTTGCCCGCCAGCATGGCGTCCAATACCAGACTTTCATCGCCTGGTTGCGCAAGCGCAGCGAGGAAGTTCCCGCTCTGGATCGCTCCGGGCCGGCATTCGCCGAAGTGCTTGTCAGCCACTCCGCTTCCGCCGAGGCGTTGCGCATCGTGCTGCCTTGCGGTGCGGCCCTCGAGATCGCCTCCCGCGCCGCCTTGCCACTGGCTTTGGAACTCCTCGCCGCCCTCCGCCGCCCATGCTGACACTCTCTGGCAGCCTCCGGGTCTTCCTCGCCCTTGAACCCTGCGACATGCGCAAATCCTTCGACGGACTCCACGCCGAAGTCCTCAGCCGCCTTGGCGAGGATCCCCGTGGCGGTGCCGTCTTCGTCTTCACCAATCGCTCGCACAATCTAATCAAACTCCTGCACTGGGATGGCACCGGACTCTGGGTTCACGCCAAACGACTGGAACGCGGCACCTTCCAATGGCCCAAACCCGCCGCCGCCAAGGACGGCAAACTCAGTCTCGAGCCCGCCGCCCTTGCCATGCTCACCGATGGCATCGACCTGCGCGACGGGATGCGCCGCGCATGGTTCGAACGCGATTAGATCAAGTTCGAAGATTAATCTATCATACGTCACTTCTGGCATTGAAAATGCTACTTTACCTATAGTAAATGACGCATCAACGCGAACAGCACCTGCTCGCCGAAATCGACCGCCTCCGCGCCGAGAACGAGCTGCTGCGCCAGCGCGTCGACCAGATCCTGCGCCAGCTCTTCGGTGCCAAAAGCGAAGCACTCGATCCCTCCCAGCTCGACCTCTTCACCTACCCCGAAGCCGCAGAAAAAACCGTCGCCGCCGATGGGACCGAAACGCCACCGGCGGCTGAAGCACTCCTCCCCCCACCACCTGTCAAAAAGCGCTCCCCCCGCAAGCCCCGCGACAACTCCCACCTCGAAGTCCGCGAAACCCTCGTCATCCACCCCGCCGTCCAGCCCATCCAGGCCATCCACGCCGGCCTGCTCGCAAACACCAACCTCCAAGCGGACGAGACACCCATCCGCTATCAGAAACCCGGCAAGGGTAAATGCTCCACCGGCTACCTCTGGGTCATCCACGCCCCGCGCAACGGCATCAAGGGAGACATCCTCTATCAATGGCACCCCAGCCGCAAAGCCGCCTGCCTCGACGACCTGCTCCCAAGCTATCAAGGCTATTTGCAAACCGCCGCCTACGCCGCCTACGACTCCTGGATTGCCGGCAAGGACGGCATCATCCTCGTCGCCTGCTGGGCCCACGCCCGGCGCAAGTTCCATGAAGCCTTCAAGTCCGGCCAAACCCTCGCCGCCGGACCACTCGCCGCCATCGCGCGGATCTACCAGATCGAAACCACCCTGCGCAAAACCCACGCCGAGTCCGCGGAACGCTCCCAAGTCCGCCAAGCGCGGTCCGCCCCACTGCTGCAGATCCTCAAAGCCGACCTCGTCACCCTGCGTGCCCGACCGGAAGTCCTTCCCAAAAGCGCCTTGGGAAAAGCCATCGACTACACCCTCACCCTCTGGGCCAAGCTCACCCTCTACGTCGATCAAGGGCAGCTCGAGATCGACAACAACTGGATCGAGAACGGCATCCGCCCCACCGCCATCGGCAAAAAGAACTGGCTCTTCATCGGCGGCGAGGCCACCGGCCAGCGC
>NZ_JBIKBQ010000141.1:0-9382 GCF_058122085.1 Luteolibacter sp.
GTCGATCTCGGCGTCCTCGGTGGCGGTGCGTAGGACGAGGTGGTCGACAACGAGGGCGGATTTGGTCATCAGTGTTTCCATGGCAGGCTGAAACGGCCAAAACGGAGGCCAATGTCTGGTATTTTCTCAAATCGCCAATGAACATCGACCATGGCTGATTTCCGGGCAACCGCCCTGTCCGCAATGGCCGCTGTCGGGATTTTTGCTTGAGTTCGCCAAGGACCTCACCGAGTCTCCGCCCGCTGATGAGACCGCTGTTCACATGGCTGATGGTGATTTGCACGCTGGCCGGGCTCAACACCCGCGTCCTCGCTGCCGACTCCGGCCGGGTCGCGGTCTGCGCCCAACCGGCCGATTCCTGCGACCACGTTCATCACCACGCGCACGCCCCGGAGGAGCATCACCACGATGGCGACGACTGCCCGACGGATCACCACCATCATTTCGACTGCTGCGCGCAGGCACAGCCTTTGACTGTTGAAAACAACCTCGACCGCAAGCTCGGGGTTCCCGGGTCCTCGTTGTTAGGCGTCCTCCACGAGAGCGAGGTTCCGCCTGAGGAGCCGGTTCTCGGTTCGGAAAAACCGCCGTTGATCTGAGCGCCGCTTGATCGCGCTCCGGCGTGCCCGCGAGGCTCGCCGTCATTTCCCGCCCGGCACCGTTACCCCGGCGCGGAGCCCCGTCTCAAATCCGCCTTTTCATGGCGGCCCTTCATTTCAAACACCATGTCCAAATTCCATCCACTGGCCGTGCTGGCGCTTGCCTCCATGACCCTCCCGCTCCGCGCGGAATCTAACGTGCTCGTCTCGCTGACCAGTATCGGCGACCGTATCCGCGCCCAGAACCCCGATCTCGCCGCCGCCCGCCTCCGCATCCAGGAAGCGCTCGGCCGCATGAACCAGTCCGGCCGCCTCGCGAATCCGGAGCTCGAGACCGCCATCGAACAAAGCTCCGGCTTCCGCGAGGGGAAGTTCGAAATCGGCGTTTCCCAGCGCTTCCCGCTCACCAGACGCTTGCGGCTGGAAAAGGACGTCTCGCTCACCGAGCTGAAATCCTCCGAGGCCGAAGTCCGCGAAGTCGAGCGCCAGCTCACCGGCCAGGCGCGCGCGGCCGTCGTGAAAATCCTCGCCACCCGCCAGCGTCGCGAGCTCCTCCGCGAGCAATCCGGCGTCTCCGGCGAGTTCGCCAAGTTCCTATCCGAAATCGCGTCGAAGGGCGAAGGCTCGCCGCTCGACGCCGGTCAGGCGAAACTCGAAGCCTCCAGCCTCGCCTTGGAAATCCGCCAGCTCGACGCCGGCGAAGCCGCCCTCCTCGGCGAGCTCAAGCCGCTGCTAGGCATGCGCCCCGGAGAAGCGCTCGCCATCGGCGGAACCCTGCCGGAACCCACGCCGCCACCCGCCGGAACCGACCCGTCGCGCCGGCCGGACTTGCAAGCCGCCAAGCTCGCCGCGCTCGCCGCCGCGCAGGGAGTCGCGCTCGAACAATCCCGCCGCTATGACGACGTGGAAGGCGGGATTTTCGCCGCCGCCGAGCGCACGGAAGACGCCCCTAACGGATACGGCAACGAGGCCATCGTCGGCCTCCGTTTCAAAATCCCGCTGCCGCTGCGGAACAAGAACGAAGGCGCGATCCAGGAAGCCGAAGCGCGGCAACAGCGCAAGGAAATGGAAGCCGCCGCCCTCGGCCGCCACATCCGCCAGGAAGCGGACGCCGCCCGCGACGAGATGCGGGCATGGGCGGAAATGATCGCTGAAATCAACGCCACCCTGCTCCCGATCGCCGACGAACAATGCGCGCTGGCGGAAACCACCTATCGCAACGGCCAGGGCGAAATCCAATCCGTCCTCCGCTCCCGCGAAAAGCGCCTGCAACTCGCCGCCGCCCGCCTCGACGCCCTGCGCAAGTTCCACCTCGCCCGCGTCCGCCACGAAACCGCGCTCGCCAAACCCTGACTCTCTTCACCCATGAAATTTCTACCTGTTTCCCTGTTCCTGATATCTTCCGCCATCGGGGCCGAAACCGCACCGCGCAACGAACAAACCGTCGTGCTCGACGCCACCGGCGTTCAAAACCTCGGCATCGAAACCGTCGCCGTCGAGGAATCCACCTTCGAGCGCGGCATCCCGGTGCTCGGCGAAATCCAACACACCTGCGCGAGCCACTCCGTCCTCTCCAGCCGCATCGCCGGCAAGATCATCGAAGTCGGCGTCCACAAGGGCGAGTTCGTGAAAAAGGGCGACGTCCTGCTCCGCGTGGAAAGCCGCCAGCCCGGCGATCCGCCGCCGGTGATCGAGCTCAAGGCTCCGGCCGACGGCCTGGTGACCCGCTCGGAAGGCCACCTCGGCGCGCCCGTCGAGCCCGACAAGGAGCTGATGGAAATTCTCGATCTATCCACCGTGTGGGCCGTCGCCCGCGTGCCGCAGCACCAGGCAGCCCTGCTAGTCGAAGGGCTCGCCGCGCGGATCCGCGTGCCCGCGCTCGGCAAGGATGGGCACGAGTCGAAATTCCTCCGCCTCGGAACCGAGGACGATCCGGCGAAAGGAAACCTCGAAGCTATTTTCGAACTACCCAATCCCGGCAACAAACTCCGTCCGGGCATGCGCGCCGAGCTTTCCCTCATCGCCTCAAAACGCGAGGGCGTCTTCAGCGTGCCGCGCGAGGCCCTGCAAGGCGACCGCTCGGACCGCTTCGTTTTCATCAAGGACTACGAGTTGGAAAACGCGTTCGTCAGAGTCCCCGTCAGCGTCGGCGAGATGGGCGCGGACCGCGTCGAAATCACCGCCGGACTCATGCCGGGCGACGAAGTGGTGTTAAAAGGAGCCTACGCCCTTTCCTTCGCCGGCAAGGGCAGCGCCTCCCTCAAGGAAGCGCTCGATGCCGCCCACGGCCATCCCCACAACGAGGACGGCACCGAGATGACCAAGGAAGAGATCGCCGCCGGAGAATCGGGTCACGCCCACGATCACGGCGATCATTCTAGCAATCATCTGACAATCTTCCTCGCCATCACCAGCGGCGTGCTTTTCCTGCTGCTGCTGGCCTCGCCCTTCGTTTTCCGCGCCCGTTCCCAAGCCTGACGCCATGCTCAACCACCTCATCCGCTTCTCGCTGAAGAACCGCGCGCTCGTTATCGCCGTCGCGCTGCTGGTCCTGCTGCTAGGACTTCGGACCGCCACGGAACTCCCCGTCGAGGTCCTGCCGGACATGACCAAGCCCACCGTCACCGTGCTGACCGAGGCACCCGGCCTCGCCCCCGAGGAGGTCGAGACGCTCGTCACCCGGCCGCTGGAAAACGTCCTGCTAGGCGTCGGCGGGCTCGACCGCCTGCGCTCGAATTCCGATGTCGGCCTCTCGCTCGTCTTCGTCGAGTTCGCCTGGGGCACCGACATTTACAAGGCCCGCCAACTCGTCCAGGAACGCCTGCAAGCCGCGCGTCTGCCCGCGGGCGCGCGCTCCGGCATGACGCCCGTTTCCTCACTGATGGGTGAGATCCTCCTCGTCGGCCTGCGCTCGAAGGACAACGCCGTCGCGCCCATGGACCTCCGCACCTTCGCCGAGTGGACCGTCGCCCGCCGCCTGCAAAGCATCCCCGGCGTGGCCGAAGTCCTCGCCATTGGCGGCGGCGTCAAGCAGGTCCACGTCGAGCCGGACCCGCTGAAAATGCAGGCCGAGGGCGTATCGTTAGAGGAGCTGGAAATGGCCGTCTCACTCTCCGCGGGCAACGCCACCAGCGGCTATCTCCAGTCCGGTCCGCGCGAAATCATGGTCCGCAACCTCGCCATGACCGCCGACCCCGCGGACATCGCCGCCGCCATCGTCAAGCAGGTGGACCAGCGCATGATCACCATCGGCGATGTCGCCACGGTGAAATTCGGCGTCGCCACCATGCGCGGCGATGCGGCGATCGCCTTCGAGGGCGACAAGCGGGAAACCGCCGGCGTCGTCCTCAGCATCGACAAGGCTCCCGGTTTCGACACCCTGGAACTAACCGCCAAGATCGAAAAGGCGCTCGATGAGCTCCGCCCCGGCCTGCCGTCCGGCGTCGAGGCCGGCATCCTCTTCCGGCAGGGCGATTTCATCGAGCACGCCGTCGGCAATCTCAAGGACGCGATCCGTGACGGCGCGATCATGGTGACCATCATCCTCTTTCTCTTCCTGCTCAATGTCCGGACCACCCTCATCACCCTAACGGCCATTCCGCTGTCCTTCGCCATCACGTTCCTCACCTTCAAATGGTTCGGCACCGGCGTGAACAGCATGACGCTCGGCGGCATCGCCGTCGCCATCGGAATGGTGGTGGATGACGCCATCGTCGATGTGGAAAACGTCTTCCGCCGCCTGCGGGAAAACGCCGCGAGGCCGGAGCCGGAGCCGCGTCTCGAAGTGATCGCCGCCGCGTCGAGCGAGGTGCGCTCCAGCATCCTCTACGCCACCATCCTGATCGTGCTCGTCTTCGTTCCGCTGCTAGGACTGGCGGGATTGGAAGGGCGCCTGTTCCAACCCATCGCCATCGCGACGATCGTCAGCATGGCCGCATCCTTCATCGTTTCCCTGACGGTGATTCCCGTGCTTTGCTCCTTCCTGCTCAAGCCCAAGGAGGGCAAGCCGCACCGCGACGGAACGCTCGTTAGAGCGCTGAAAGCCCTCACCCGCGCGACCTTCCTGCGCGCGGCCTTCGGCGCGCCGCTCGCCGTCATCGGCGCGGTCGTCCTGCTCTGCGTCGCGGCGGGCATGCTCTATCCGGGCATGGGCAAGGAATTCCTGCCCACCTTCAACGAGGGCAGCGCCACCATTTCCTTCGCCAGCGCGCCCGGCAGCTCGTTGAAACACTCGAATGAAGTCGGGCAAAAAGCCGTCGAGCTGTTATTGGAAATCCCCGAAGTCAAAACCGTCGGCCGCCGCGCCGGACGCGCCGAGCGTGACGACCACGTCATGCCCGTTTCCGTCAACGAGTTCGACGTCGAGTTCCGCGAGGGCGGCCGCCACCGCGACGAGGTTTTCACGGAGATCCGCGAGAAACTCAAGGGCATCCCCGGCACCTTCGTCAACGTCGGCCAGCCCATCGGCCACCGCCTCAGCCACATGCTCAGCGGCGTGTCCGCCAAGATCGCGGTGAAGATCCACGGCCCGGATCTCGACACCTTGCGCCGCCTCGGCACGCAGGTGAAGGACGCCGGCAAACGCATCCCCGGACTGACCGATGTGAACCTGGAAGCCCAGGTCCCGATCCCGCAGATCCGCATCGAGGTGAACCGCGCGCGCGCGCGTCTGGAAGGCCTCTCGCCCGGCGAAATCAACGGCCAGGTCTCCAGGATGTTAGGCGGCTCGGTGCTCGGCGAGCTTCGCGAGGGCGAGGCCACCGTGGACCTCGTGATGCGCCTGCCGGAATCCTGGCGCACCTGGCCGGAGAAAACCGGCGATTTATTGATAGAAACGCCGGACGGCCGCCACCTCCCGCTTTCCCTCGTCGCCGACGTCCACGAGGTCAACGGCCCGAACGTGATCAACCGCGAGAACGGCCAGCGCCGCATCGTCATCGGCGCGAACACCGACGAGCGCGACCTCGAATCACTGGTGGAAAACTGGCAGCGGGCGGTCGCGGAGCAGGTGAAGCTTCCCGACGGTTACACGCTCCGCTTCGAGGGCGAATATCTCGCCCGCCAGCAGGCGTCGCAGCGGATTCTCGTCCTCTTCGGCATCATCGCCGGAGTCATCGCGGTGCTGCTGACGGGCTATTTCCGCAGCCTGTCACTCGCCTTGCAGGTCATGCTCAATCTGCCGCTCGCCCTCGCCGGCGCGCTCGCCTTCACCTGGTGGAAGATCGACAATATCAGCATCGCCACCCTCGTCGGATTCATCGCCGTCGGCGGCGTGGCCGCCAGGAACGGGATCATGATGATTTCCCACTACCTCCATCTCATGCGCCACGAGGGCGAGGTTTTCGGCATCGCGCTCATCACCCGCGGCACCCAGGAGCGTCTGGTGCCGGTGCTCATGACCGCGCTGGCCGCGGGCATCGCGCTCATCCCGCTGGTCCTCGCCCCCGGCGAGCCCGGCAAGGAGATCCTCCATCCGGTGGCCGTCGCCATCGTCGGTGGATTGATTTTCTCCACCCTCCTCGACCTCGTCGTCACCCCCGCCGTCTTCTTCCTGATCGGGAAAAAGGCGGCGGAGAAAGCTCTCAGGCTGGACGCTCCAGCCACCCGATAGAAACCAACCGAATCCAAAAATGAAAACCAAACTGACCACCATCCTCCTCGCCATCACATCCAGCCTCGCCTTCGGCCACGGCGACATCGAACTCGGCCCCAACAAGGGCCGCATCCTCGAATTCAGCGCCAACGAGTCCATGCACGGAGAAGTCACCCAAAAAGACGGGCAGCTCCACATCGCCGTCCTCGACAAGGACATGAAGCCCGTGAAAGTCGAGGCCCAGTCCCTCACCGCCACCGGCGGCACCCGTGAGAAACCCGTCAAACTCGAGGTCACCAAGAGCGAAAGCGGCTTCACCGTCGCCGCCCCGCAAAATGGCGAGTGGCTGATTCTCCAGTTCAAGGAAACCGCTTCCGCCAAGCCCGTCACCGCCCGCCTGCATTACGATGCGAAGAAATGCGCGACCTGCGAAAGCGTCGAATGGCTCTGCCTGTGCGGCGCGAAGAAATAGGCGGATCAGGCGGAAGACTTCCCTTGACCCGGCCTCTCATCCGTGGAACCTCAGACACATGCGAAAGGTGATTGCAGCGTTCTTGCTGGCCTGCCTCGGGATCATGCTCCCGACAGCGGCGACGCCCGTTCGTGTCTGTTTCCTTGAGGAAGAGATTCTCATCGCTGCTGCCGGCCCGGATTCCAAATGCTGCCCTGACTGCACCCGGGAAACCGATGAAAGCGATCCCTGCTGCATGGATCTCGAGGCGCTTGCCGCCGCCGCCGCGCCTCAGCCGTCGATCGAACTGCCACCGGCAATCCTCACAGAGGTAGTCGGAAACGCGATTTTAGCGCCTCTGAGGACCGAACGTGACCGCAAGGTTTTCGCGCGACCGGAACGGATCCGGGGGCCGACCTCTCCGGCGGCGCATCGAGCGGTGTTGGGGATTTGGAGACTTTGAGAGCGGAACTATCAGCCGCTCGTGATCCCGCCCGTTTGCCGGGGTCGTATCGCATGCCCGTGTCCGGGCCTTGCCGTCTCCAAAATTTCCGACTTCCATGAACCCCGCTCCTTCTCTCGATTCCCTTTCCCGCCCCGCCGCTGGGCTTCCTTCCGCGCGCCGCGTTCCCGCATGGGCCATCCCCCTGGCCATCGCCGCGGGATTTGCGGTCCTGTTTCTCGCACTCTTCCGCGACCGCCTGCTCCCCGCTCCAGACGTGGAAGTCGCCCTGGTGATGGCGACGACTCCGGACCCGGTGAATGTTAGCAGCGCGCCCGCCGCCTCGGGCAAGCTGCTGTTCCAAGCCAGCGGTTGGATCGAGCCCGACCCGCTGCCGATCAAGGCGACCGCGCTCATCGATGGCGTGATCGACACCGTGCATGTGCTCGAAGGCCAACAGGTCGCAAAAGATGAACCGTTAGCCACCCTGGTCGATGCCGACGCCCGTCTCGCGCTCGCCGCCGCCGAGCAAAAGCACCAGATGCTGGTCGCCACGCGCGCAGCCCAGATCGCCTCCATCGCCGCCGCCCGCAAGAAACTCGAATCGGCACGCGCCACTGAGCAAGCCGCGCTCACGCTGCAAGAGGAGGCGGCGGACCAGCACTCGCGCTTGTCCGGCATGCGCAAAGGCTCGGTGTCGGAATCCGACGTCGTTTCCGCCCGCCTGCGCCTGGAGCGCGAGCGCTTGCAAAGCACCGCCGCCGAGGCCGACAGCGGGACCGCCGGGGCGGAAATCACGCGCATGGAACTCGACACGAAAGTCCGCGAGGCCGAGGTGGGCGCCGCCGCCGTGGAAGTCGAGCAGGCGAAACTCGCGCTCGTCCGCACCCGCATCGTTTCACCGGTCGATGGCCGCGTGCTGCGCCTTTTCGCAGCGCCGGGCCAAAAGAAAAGGCTCGGCATGGACGATCCCGACAGCTCGACGATCGCCATCGTCTATCAACCGGACAAGCTCCAGGTCCGCGTCGATGTCCCGCTCGCCGACGCCGCCGGGCTGAGCGTCGGCCAGCAGGCGAAAATCCGCTGCAGCCTGCTTCCGGACAAGGTTTTCACCGGCGAGGTCACCCGCATCACCGGCGAGGCCGACGTGCAGCGCAACACCCTGTAGGCGAAGGTCCACATCCTCGATCCGATCGACTCGCTTCGCCCGGAAATGCTCTGCCGTGTCGAGTTTCTCGGCAACGCGACGGCATCGGCTTCCGCTAACGGATCACTCGCGCTGTGGATTCCCGAGGCCGCCCTTGCGGACAATGCGGCGTGGGTCTGCGATCCCGAGTCCCAACGGGTGGCGAGGCGCGCCATCAGCGCCACCGCCGAAAAAAGCGACGGCTTCATCCGTATTTCCGAAGGCCTGCGCCCCGGCGAGCACGTCGTCCTCTCACCCCGGAACCTCCGCGACGGCCAGCGCGTCAATCCCACCCTCAAGCAACCATGAACCTGCCCATGATCCAATGCCGCGGCGTCTCGAAAAGCTACCACAAGGGCAGCACGGTGGTGACGCCTCTCGAAGCCCTCGACCTCGACGTGCCGAAGGGCGAGTTCCTCGCGCTGATGGGACCATCCGGCTCGGGGAAGACCACCCTGCTCAACCTTCTATCGGGCATCGACTCGCCCACCGCGGGCTCGCTGGTGATCGCCGGCACCGAGCTCGCCAAGCTTTCCCGCCGCGACCTGACGAAGTGGCGGGCGAACCACGCCGGCTATATTTTCCAGCTCTATCACCTCGTGCCGGTGCTCACCGCTTTTGAAAACGTCGAGCTGCCCCTGCTGCTCTCCCCGCTATCCAAAAAAGACCGCCACGCCCGGGTGGAAACCGCGCTGGCACTCGTGGGTCTGGGCGACCGCATCCACCACACGCCATCCGAACTATCAGGCGGTCAGGAGCAGCGCGTCGCCATCGCCCGCGCCATGGTCGCGGATCCTCCGCTGCTCGTCGCGGACGAACCCACCGGCGATCTCGACCGCGAGTCCGCCACCCGGATTCTCGACCTGCTCCGCCAGCTCGCCGCGGAGTTCGGCAAGACCATCGTCATGGTCACCCACGATGCCAAGGCCGCCGCCGCCGCCGACCGCATCCTGCAATTGGAAAAAGGCCGGCTTCTCGAAAACCCATGAATCCCGCGCTCAATCTGCTCAAGCTCGCTTGGATCCAGCTCGTCCGCCACCGCGTGCGGTCGCTGCTAACGATCCTCGGCGTCGCGTCCGGGATGTTCCTGTTCACCGCCGTGGAAACCCTC
>NZ_JBIKBQ010000142.1:0-9166 GCF_058122085.1 Luteolibacter sp.
GAGCTTGCTGGGGAGATCAAGTTCTCGTATCAAATGTCCATCAGCCAGCCCGCTGAGATTTTAACAATTTAACGGAAAGAAAAATTTCCCCGTGACCGATTCATTAGTCAGATCCACATCCGCCGCGCCAGTGACCGTCACCGTTTGGAGCGTGTTCCAGTACGCAGTGGTGAAGGTGAGCGCGGTCGGCCCCGTTGTGGCTGCGGAAAGATCGCCGCTGGAGACATTCACGGTGGTCGTGCCGGGTGGCTGCGCCGTGAGGCGCACGCCGAAGGTCGCAGTGCCCGATTCGCTGAGGCTGACGCTGGCGGTGGAGATTTCGATGCCCAGAACAACGGTGGGCATCGGCGCCCCGCGCACACGGTAGAACATGGAGGGGGAAGTAGTCGGAACGCTCACGTGAATCATCCCGCTGGCATCGACCAGCACGGAATCCAGTCCCTAACTCCAGTAGTTGACCTCCCCCTGCTCGCCCTTGCCAAGGAGATTCCCCGAACCTCTCCCATCTTCATTTTTTGCGTTCTCTTGACCCTTTTTGCGGCTGAAAAAAATGCGGATTGTGGGAGACGCCTCCCCAATCGATATCAGGCGTCCTTCACCAACGCCGCGGCGTAGAAACCGTCGTAGCCGGTGGCGGCGGGCGAGACGGGACTTTCTTCGAGCAGCGTGAAACCGCCTTTTGCCAATAGCTTGTCGATGGCGGCGCGGTTTTCCGACGGGAGGATGGAGCAGGTGGCGTAAACGAGGCGGCCGCCGGGCTTGAGCATGGCGGTGTATTTGTCCAATAACTCGGCCTGGATGCCGCGGAGGCGGTCGATGGCGGCGGGCTTGAGCCGCCATTTCAGGTCGGGCTGGCGCTTGAGCGTGCCGAGGCCGGAACACGGGGCGTCGATGAGCAGGCGGTCGGCGACTTCCGCGAAGTCGGTGGTGGTGGCGGCGTTGATCTCCTTGGATTTCACGCACTTGTTGGCGTTGGCGCGTTTGGCGCGGCGGTCGAGTTCGACGAGTTTTTTCGAATCGATGTCCATGCCGAAGACGCGGCCGTCGCCGTTCATGAGGGCGGCGAGGTGGAGCGACTTTCCGCCAGCACCGGAGCAGGCGTCGATGACGCGCTCGCCGGGTTGGGGATCGACGAGCGGGGCGATCATTTGCGAGCCGGCGTCCTGGATTTCCACGCGGCCGTCGAGGCGGAGGGTTTTGGGCAGGGATTTGCCGGGGGCGAGGACGAGGGCGTCGGGCAGGCCGGGGACTTCGGTGGCAACGATGTGGAAACTGGCGAGCCAGGCGATGACTTCCGGACGGGTGGCGCGGAGGGTGTTGACGCGGAGGAAAATGGAGGCGCGCTGATTCAGGGCGGCGAGTTCGGCGTCCCAAGCGTCGCCGAGTTCGGAAGAACCGAGGGCGTCGAGCCAGTCGGGGATGGATTCGCGGACGGCGCGGGGTTGGTCGGCGAGCTCGGCTTCGCGGGCTTTCATTTCCTCGGCGGTTTTGCCGTTGTATGCCCACCATTCCGGGATTTCGTAGCCCATGCGGACCCACTGGGCAGCGCAGAGGGCGGTCGTTTCCTCGCTGTCGACGAGGAAGGAAAGCGCGCGGCGCCAGCGGGCGACTTCGAAGACGGTCTCGGCGATGAAACTGCGGTCGCGCTTGCCCCATTTCGGGTTTTCCTCGAAGGCGGTGGCGAGTTCGTGATCGAGGACGCGGTGCTCGCGAAAGACGGATTTGGCGATGGTCGAGGCGGCCTCGGCGAGGATGCGGTGCATTTTCATAAAGGCGCACCGTTCCCTAAAGCGGGCTGCGTGGCAAACGCGGTTTGTGGAAAAGAGGTGGGCGCTACAGTTGAAGAGTTTTTTCAACCGCAGATAAACGCAGATAAACGCAGATAAACGCAGATGGAAGATGGGATGATGAAGAGTGAAAATCTTGGAATTCGTCGTAATCTCAACCATCACCGTCTTTTCTTAGCTGTGTCCATCTGCGTTCATTTGCGGTTAAAATATCTTGAATCCGAGGTCTGATCAGTGGGGCGAGGCGGTCTTATTCCTTGAGTCGCGGGCGATTTCAGCATTCGTTCCCGCCGTGCCGACTGTCCAACTCAAGTATCAAACGTTCCATCCGTCGATCTGGCCCAAGATGATCGGCGAGGTTTCCCGCGACGCGACGCCGGGTTCATTCGTCCTCGTGCTGGGGAAAGAAGGCACGCCGTTCGGCTGGGGCCTCTGGAACCCGAAATCGCGGATGCCGCTGAGGGTGGTGAGCCACTCGCTCGAAGAGCTGGAGGACGAATCTTTCTTTGAAAACGCCATCCGCCGCGCGGCGAATCTCCGCCGCGAGGTGCTCAAACTCGACGCGCAGACCGACAGCTACCGCGCGATCCACGGCGACGCCGATTTCATGCCGGGCATCGTGGCGGACAAGTTCGCGGACGTGCTGTCGGTGGAAATCACCAATCTCGCGGCATGGCAGCGCCTGCCGAAATGGCTGCCGCTGCTCCACGAATGCTTCGACACGAAGCGCGTGGTTGTAGGCGTGGATCAGGATTTGGCGCGGATCGAAGGCATCCCGCATCGCGGCGGGGCGGAGTCGGACAACGTGCGCTCGGTGAAAATCCGCGAGCACGGCGTGCGCTACGAGGTGGATTTCTCGGAAGGCCACAAGACCGGGTTTTTCTGCGACCAGCGCGACAGCCGGAAGAAATTCGGCGCGCTGGCGGAAGGCCGGACTGTGCTGGATCTCTGCTGCTACACCGGCGGCTTCGGGATTTCCGCGGCCCTCGCAGGAGCCGAGGACGTGACCGGCGTGGATCTCGACGAGACGGCCATCGCGATGGCCAAGCGCAACGCGAACTTGAACAACGCGCGGGTGAAATTCACCCACGCCGACGCCTTCACCTGGGCGCGGACGATGATCGAAAACGGCCGCACCTGGGACCTCGTCATCGCCGACCCGCCGAAGTTCATCCACGGCCGCGAGGACGACATCGGCACCGCGAAATATGCCGATTTGAACAAGCTCGCGCTGCAACTCGTCGCGCCTGAAGGGCTTTTCGTGACCTGTTCGTGCTCGGGAATGCTCGGTGCCGGCGAGTTCGAGCAGATCGTGATTACTTCCGCCCACCGTCGGAACAAGCGGCTGCAGACTTTCGACCGCACGGGAGCCGGACCGGACCACCCGACGCTTTCGAACTACCCGGAATCGCGCTATCTCAAGGTGCTCTGGTCGCGGGTGATTTAGAGCATCGACTCCAGATCTTCCATGCTCCAACCGGCCGCGTCGCCGATGCCGTCCTCGTCGATGGCTGACGCCAACTCGCGTTTTTTCGCCTGCAGGCGGACCACCTTTTCCTCGACCGTGCCACGGGTCAGTAGGCGATAAACCGTCACCGGCCGGGTCTGCCCGATCCGGTGGGCACGGTCGGTCGCCTGGGCCTCCGCCGCCGGATTCCACCACGGGTCGAAGTGCACCACCGTGTCTGCGGCGGTGAGATTGAGTCCGTAGCCGCCAGCCTTGAGACTGATCAGGAAAACCGGCGGGCCGTTCGGTTGCTGGAACTTATCCACAAGTTGTTGGCGGTTCCGGGACTGGCCATCCAGCCGCAAACTGTCCCAGCCACGCTCGGAAATACATTTCTCGATTTCCTTTAATTGTGTCTGGAACTGGCTGAAAATAAGCATTCTGTGATTTCCATTAACCGCCTCATCGATCAACTCCAACAAGCGTTGGAGCTTGGCCGAGCGCCGCGCCACCAACAGTTGATTGAACCGATCGTTCTTCAGCAGCGCGAGATCGCAACAAGTCTGGCGGAGCCGGAGCAGCGCGGTGAGCATTTGCATCCGCGCCGCGCCCTTGTTGCCGGAATCGGCGATGGCGTCCACCCGCTTGCGGCCTTCGATGAGCAGCTCTTTATAGACCGCTTGCTGGTCGGGGCTGAGATCGCAGAACTCATCGATGAAGAGCTTCGACGGCAACTCGGGGGCAACTTGCTCCTTGGTCCGGCGGAGCAGGAAGGGCGAAATTTTCAAACGCAGGCGCTCGATCACCGCCCCGGCGGATTCGCCGGTAGCGAGCGGTTGTTCATAGCGCTCCCGGAAATCCTCGCGACCACCGAGCCAGCCCGGCTGGATGAAGCGGAAAATCGACCAGAGATCCTTCACCCCGTTCTCGATCGGCGTGCCGGTCAGCGCAACCCGGCAGGTGGCCCGCAATTTCCCCAGCGCCTTCGCGTGATCGGTGTCCGGGTTCCGCATCAAGCTCGCCTCGTCCACGACGACGGCACGATATTCGCGCTTCAAGTGATAGGCCAAATCCCGGGCCAGCGTGCCGTAGCTGGTGAGAATCACATCGCCGGGCTGAACCTTCTCCCGCTCCGCATCCCGGCTCGCCCCGTGGAGAATCCGCACCTGCCGCGCCGGGGCGAAGCGGGCGAACTCCGCCCGCCAGTTTCCGAGCAGCGACGCGGTGGCCACCACCATCACCACTCCGGAATCGGTGTCTGGCTGCTCCAATACCCGTTCTATTAAAGCGATGGTTTGAACCGTCTTACCAAGTCCCATATCGTCGGCGAGCAGAGCCCCGCCGAAGCGCTGGACCCGGTCGAACATCCAGCCCGCACCGAGGGATTGGTAGGGACGCAGGTCAGCTTGCAGGGTGGCCGGGGAATCGAATGTGAAGGAAACCGGCTGATCACTTGAAGTCTGCGACTTGTCTATTTTGTTCCGGATTTCAAGGATGAGCTCACCGGCACGCGCCGAAGCCATGAAATGGCCGTTTTCCTGGCGCAAATCGAGGTCGGAAAAGAGCGGATCGATGACGCTGGCGATGTCGTCCGAGATCACCAAACGCCGTCCACCAGCGGACGCGCCGGAGCCTTTTCCCGCTCTCAAAAGCCTCCGCACTTCCGCCGCCGGGATCGAAACTCCATCACTCGTTTGAAATGAGAGGTCGAAACTCAGCCAGTCCTCGCCCGAGCCGATGATGTCGATTTTCGGCGAAACCACGGCGACTTGTTTCTGCACGTGGCCGAAGCGCTCGCCCTCGGTGACCGACCACTCCTTGCGCAGGATCGGCAGCGATTGGGTGAGGAAATCGAGGATGGCGGACTCCCCTTTCATCACCCAGCGGCCGCTTGAAAAATTCTCCACCTCGAAGCCCGCCCGCGAGAGCCGGGAGGCGGCTTTCTCCTCCTTCGCCAAGTCCCGGACCTCGCAGTGGTCCCCAACCAACCGCGGCAGACCATCGACTTTCCCCAGCCCCGGCGGAACCGGCGGCGCGGAACCGTAGCGCACGCGGAGCTGGGCCTCCAAATGCTGGAGCGAGCCTTCCAGCGAGAGCTCGAAGGACGCCGCCGCCTGGACGAAATGGAGCGATTCCAGCCAGCAATTGGCCGGGAAATGCAGCCATTCCTGCCAGGAATCGAGATGATTGAAGAACCGCAGGGTCGGGATTTCCACGGATTTCCCCTGCGCCAGCTCGCCCAAGGCCGCGGCCAGATCCGGCGGGATCCTCCCCTCGCCCACCCGCACGACCGAGTCCTCGCCGATCTGCCAAAACGAGCCACCGATTTCGATCCACGGCCCGGATTCGGGATCGGGAACGAGGAGGACCGAGTCCTGCCGGTGCTCCGCCGCGATCAGCTGGAGCCGCTCGCCGGAGCGGATTTGGATCAACAAACGGTCCTTGCCCGCCGCCAGGCGCGGATGTTCGGCGATGGATTCGAGAAACGCCGGGACGCGAGGGCCGTCGAGACTGAGGCTGAGGATTTCCTTCTTCGCCACGCCTTCCTTGGCGAGCCACGCGTTCAAGCGGTCATCGGCGGGCGAAATTTCGCTGCCGGACGCGACGGCCAGGGTGGCGGCGAATTTCCCGCGCTGCAAGGCGTCGCGCCAGTTGAGCGGAAGCAGGACCTGCCATGGAACCGCCACAACTGCCTGAGGTGCAGTTTTTGAAATGGCCGGCTTTGGCTGCGCTTTGCCAAGCGACGCCAGCCCGGTAGCGACGGCGTGACAACAGACCGAGCCGCTCCGTTGGTTGTCCGCGCACGGGCAGCGGGTGTCCAGATCGGTGGGAGATTTCACCGTGACGCTGACTTTCATCAGCCGCTTTCCCACCTTCACCGTGCCTTGCCAGCCGGTCGCCCCGGTCTGGACGTCGGCGACCATGCCGCTTTCGAAAAGGGATTTCCCTTCTTTAAATGCCTGCCACGAGGCTGCCGCCCTCAAAGTTGCTTCCGTCCACCCGCTCATTGTCGCGGCAGTGTTCCCTGCATGCGGCCGTCGCGCAACCCGATTGACTCACCCGCCCGGCCCACAAAATAAGCATAGGCAAAATATGCGTAATTCTTCTGGGGCTGTGCGTAGCGGATCGGCGATCCCGCCTCCTATCGTCCAGCCATCATGGACATGCGCCCGACCCTGGCCACTGCCGATCCCTTCGCGAATAAGCCCTTCCTCGTCTTCTGGGAATTGACCCGCGCCTGCGCGTTGGCTTGCAGCCACTGCCGCGCGGAAGCCCAGCACGACCGCGACCCGAACGAATTGTCGCCGCTGGAAGCGCTTCGGCTGGTCGATCAACTCGCCGAGCTGGCCCCGCCGATGCTCATCCTCACCGGCGGCGACCCGATGATGCGCCCCGACGTGCTCGAAATCGCAGCCCGCGCGTCGGCCGCGGGAATCCGCGTCGGCCTCAGCCCTTCCGCCACCGCGCGGTTGGTGAATTACGATTTCCACAAGATCCGCGCCGCCGGGATCGAACGCATGTCGCTCAGTCTCGACGGAGCCACCCGCGAAACCCACGACAGCTTCCGCGGCGTGACCGGCACCTTCGACCGCACCGTGAAAGCCATCGAACTCGCGAGGGAAGCCGGCATTTCACTCCAGATCAACACCACCCTCACCCGCTCGAATCTTCACGAATTCAACGCCTTCCGCGACCTGATGTTCGAGTGGAAACCGGAAATGTGGAGCGTCTTCATCCTGGTGCCGACCGGCCGCGCCGGAGCCGACGACGTGCCCGATCCCGCCGAGCTTGAAACCGTTTTCGAGGAAATGGCCGACCTCGTCGGCACCGCGCCCTTCGCGATCAAGACCACCGAAGGCCACCACTTCCGCCGGGTGCTCGCCCAGCGTGGCAAGGGCGGAGCGACCGGCCGCCAAGGCATGCGCGCGCCGCTCGGCATCCGCGACGGCCGCGGCGTGATGTTCATCTCCCACACCGGCGAGGTCAGCCCCAGCGGCTTCTTGCCGCTCGTCTGCGGCAACGTCCGCGAGACCAGCCCCGCCGGGATCTATCGGGATCACCCGCTGTTCATTTCTCTCCGTGATTCCGACGCCCTCGGCGGCAAATGCGGCGAGTGCGAGTTCCGCACGATCTGCGGCGGCTCCCGCTCCCGCGCCTACGGCCTCACCGGCGACCCCTTCGCCGCGGATCCCGCCTGCGTCTATCAACCACGCGCCTCTCTCGTTCTCACCAAATAACCAAATCAAACCATGATCAATCTCACCCGCCTCTGGACCGGTCACGAACAACCCGCCGACGGACTCCGCTACGGCCACGGCCAAGCCGCCGAAGCCAGCGCCCGCGGACGCCGCCCCATCGTCGTCTGGAACATCACCCGCACCTGCAACCTGCGCTGCGTCCATTGCTACTCGGACTCGATGGCCGCCCGCTATCCCGGCGAGCTCGACTGGAAACAAATGCAGACAGTCGTCAAGGATCTCGCCGCCTATCAAATCCCCTCGCTGCTCCTGTCCGGCGGCGAACCGCTGATCCACCCGCACTTTTTCGACCTCGTCGATCTCGCGACGAAAGCCGGATTGAAACTCACTATTTCGACCAACGGCACCCTCATCACCCCGGAAAAAGCCGCGCTGCTCAAGGCCGCCAACGTCGCCTACGTCGGCATCTCGCTCGACGGCATCGGCGAGATCCACGACCAGTTCCGCGGCAAGGAAGGCGCGTTCAAAGCCGCCGTCGAAGGCTTCAAGGCCTGCCACGACGTCGACCAGAAAACCGGCCTGCGCCTCACACTCACCCGCCATACCGTCGCCGACATCGAGCGCATCCTCGACTTCATCGAGGAGCAGGAAATCCAGCGCGTCTGTTTCTATCACCTCGTCCCTTCCGGCCGTGGCAGCGCGTTGCAAATCCTCCGCCCCGAGGAATCCCGTCACGCCATCGACACCCTCATCGCCCGCGTCGAGCAATGGCACCGCGACGGCGTCCACCGCGAGCTGCTCACCGTCACCCAGCCCGCCGACGGTCCCTATCTGCTCCTGCGCATGGAGCGCGAGAACCACCCCAATCTCGAAGCCGCCCGCCAGTTGCTAGGCTGGAACGGCGGCGGCGCCAACAGCTCCGGCCGCGGCATCGCCAACATCGACACCCAGGGCAACGTCCACCCCGACCAGTTCTGGCAGGAGCTCCATCTCGGCAACGTCAAACAGACGCCGTTTTCCGAAATCTGGGAGGGCAAGCACGAGCCTTCCGCCGCCATGCTCGAGGAAATCCGCTCCATCGGCCTGCTCAGCAACGAGCAACGCCAGGCGAAGATCCAAGGCCCGTGCGGTGACTGCCGCTGGTTCAACCTCTGCGGCGGAGGCTTCCGCACCCGCGCCGCCGCGGTCAACGGCCACATCTGGGGCTCCGATCCCGGCTGCTACCTCAGCCAAAGCGAGACCGCCCGCGAGCAACTGGTTGGGGTTTGATGAATGAAATGTGTTCCGACTGTCTCAGTCGAAAGCAGAACGCCGCCCTCCGGGCACTCCCGGATGACTGAAATTACCGGGCCAGTAATATCCCATATCTCAAATATGAAACTTTAGCGGTGCCATTACGAAGTCTCCCCAGCATGAAGACGCAGTGACACGCCCTCCACCTTCACCCGTATCGTCTGGCCCGTTGTGATTTTGCCACCCAGCAGCGCCTCCGCGATCATCGTCCCCAGCATCCGATCCATCACTCGCTCAAGATTCCTCGCGCCGTATTCCTCGCTGAATCTTTGGCGGACCCGAAAGTTCGACCACGGAGGGGCTAAACTAAGCTGGTGTGGTGGGGCGCGGGAAAGAGATAGGTGATCATGGATTGGGGATCAAGGTTGGAGTGGCGAGGGACTCGATTTTGGGAAGCCGGAGTGGAAGGCGCAGCACGCAACGGAGCGTAGCGGAGTGAA
>NZ_JBIKBQ010000143.1:0-8864 GCF_058122085.1 Luteolibacter sp.
GAACTCGCCATCGACCCCGCCGCCTCCGCCGGGCAAGGCACCGTCCTAACCGTCACGCCCAAGTCCAACGGCCGCCATTTCCTCACCCTCCGCGGCACCGACCCGGACGGCCGCGCCTTCGCCACCGTCACCTATTTCGATGTCTATGGAACCCATGAATTCCCATGGCTCTACGAAGACGGCTTGCGCGTGAAAATGGTCGCCGAAAAGAAATCCTACAAGCCCGGCGAGACCGCGCGCGTGCTCGTCCTCACGCCTATCGAAGGCACCGCCCTCGTCACCGTGGAGCGCGAAAAGGTCCTCCGTACCTTCTCCGTCCAGCTCAAGGCCGACATGCCGGTCATCGAAGTTCCGCTCACCGCCGACGACGCGCCTAACGCCTTCGTCTCCGTCCTCATCGTCAAGGGCGCGAAGGAATCCGCCCGCGAACTCAAGGAACCCCAACTCCGCCTCGGCTACTGCGAACTCATCGTGGAAAACCTCCGTGACACGCTCGCCGTGAAACTCGAAACACCCGCGCCATCCTACCGCCCCGGCGACGAAATCACGCTGACCGGCAGCATCACCCTCGCCGACGGCAAGCCCGCCGCCGGCGCCGAGGTCACCTTTTACGCCGAAGACGAAGGCACGCTCGCCGTCATGGGCTACGAGACGCCGAAGCCCATGGACTACTTTTACACGCCCCGCAACCTCGACGTGGAGTCCGGCACCTCCTTCCAAACCTTCATCTCCGAAGACCCGGAAAAACAATCTTTCTCCAACAAGGGATTCTTCATCGGTGGCGGCGGCGACCTCGGCAAACTCGCCGATCTCCTGCGGAAAAACTTCGATCCCTGCGCCACCTGGGCGCCCGCGCTCGTCACCGATTCCACGGGAAAATTCAGCCATAGCTTCAAGCTTCCCGACACGCTCACCCGCTACCGCCTGATCGCCGTCGCCCATCAGGACGCCGCTAGGTTCGGCCACGCTGAGTCGTCCATCGTGGTGAAAAAGGACCTCATGCTGGAGCCGAAAACCCCGCGCTACGCCAACCAGTCGGATACGTTCAATTCCCAGGTCCTCGTCCAGAACGCCTCTACCTTCACCGGCACCTGGGAAATCAAATTCAGCACCGCCAGCGGCCCGGAAACTCCCTGTGCCGTCGCCATCGGCTCCACCGCCGAGACAGTCACGCTCGCCCCCGGCGCATCTACCACCGTCGTCTTCCCCACCCGTGCCGAAAGCACCGGGGAAGCCGTTCTCACCTTCCAAGCGACTCCGGTTTCCCTCAGCGGCGGCGAGCTGACACCCGTCCTGAAACGCAACCTGTCCGACGCCGTCGAGACCCGCTTCCCGGTCCAATACCCGATGCCGCTGCTCCGCCAGATGAAGCTCGTCAATCTCGACAAGCCCGGCGTGAAGCAGGACCTCCGCGGCCAGCTCGACTCGAAATTGCTAGACGGCAGCGGCGAGATCGACCTCGAATTCTCCCGCTCCCCGCTCGTCGAAGCCGGCGGCTCCGTCGATTTCCTCCTTCACTATCCGTACGGCTGCATCGAGCAATCCACCTCCTCGCTGATCCCGTGGCTCACCGTGAAGGAACTAAGCCCGGTCATCCCGAGCTTCGCGAAAATCCCTGAGAAAAAGGTCAAAGCGGCCATCCAGGCCGGAGCCGACCGGCTGCTCTCGATGCAACTCCCCGACGGCGCGTTCAGCTATTGGCCCGGCGGCACCGATGCCGCGCCGTGGGCCACCGCCTACGCCGGCATGGGCCTGATGTTAGCTGCGGAAAAAGGCGCCAACGTCCCGGACTCCGCCATCGAGTCGCTCAAGAAGAACCTCATCGAAAGCCTGCGCGGCGTCGCCGCTGAAAAATCCGCGCAAGCACTCGAAACCCACGCCCGCGCCCTGCTCGTCCTCGCGCTCGGCGGATCGCCGCAGCCCGCCTATCGGAACTCGCTCGTCGACCGCATCGCCGAGCTAACACCCAGCGCCCGCTGCCTGCTCGCCACCGCCATCGCCGCCGAGGAGAAAGGCAACCCAGCCAATCTCGCCATCGCGAAATCGGTCCTGACCTCCAAAGTCGCCTTCAAGCTCAAGAACGACGATTGGATGCCTTGGTCCGCGGATGACGCCTACAACCTCATCGCCTGGCTGGCCGTCGATCCCCAAGGACCGGAACCCACCAAGGCCCTCGACCGCATGCTCCACGATCGCAATCCTTACGGCCACTGGCGCACGACCTGGGCGAACGGCTGGAGCCTCCTCGCCATGGCCGGATATGCCGGAAACCAAAATCTCAGCGACCAGCCCGTCAATCTAACGTTCGAGACCGCCGCCGGCACGGAAACGATTTACCTCACCCGCGACCAGCCCGCCGCCGCGCGCTCGTTCAAGCTCACGCCCGATCTCAAGCTCGCCCTCACCGCCGACCAAAGCGCCTTCGTCCGCCTGAAAATCGCCGCCAAACCGCAGATCGCGCCGATCCAGCCGGTCGCGACCAACGGCCTTTCCATCGACCGGATCTACGAGCGCGTCAACGCCGACGGCTCCGCGCAAATTCTGACAGAACCGCAGGTCGGCGACCTCGTCCGCGTCTCGCTCCGCGTCACCCTGCCCAAGGACAACACGCGCTACCTCGTCATCGAGGACCCGCTGCCCGCCGTGTTTGAAACGGTCAATACCGACTTCAAATCCCAGCGCGCCGCCGCCGGCATCCGCACCAGCGAGAACGATTGGCAAGTCAGCCACTCGGAACTCCGCAGCGACCGCGCCGCGTTTTTCCTCGATAAAGTCTGGCGGAAAGGCACCTACACCCTCACCTACCTCGCCCGCTGCACCCTCGCCGGCCAAGCCACCGCCCCGCCCGCCAAGGTCGAGTCGATGTATGATCCGGAAAACTTCGCCCTCTCCGCCTCACGGGTTTTCACCGCGAAATAGCCCGAATCCCGTCTCACTTTCCATGTTCTCATTTGATAGACCCACCCTCCGGCTCGCCATCTATGGCGCGGTCCTCGCCTATCTGGTTGCAGACCTTTTGATTTTCAACGGGCCGCTCCGCAGAACCATCGGAGGTGACAGGCCTCCAAAGCCGGAGATCGCCGCACGGGTCGCCGGGCACCCGATCACCCGCAGCCAGCTCGATCGCGCTGTTAGCGAAAAACTCTGGCTCGAAGGTAATCCCGCCGCAGATCCCGCAACTATCCGCGCCGCCGCGCTGGATGAACTCATCGACCACGAGTTGCTACGCCTCCAAGTCAAGGAGCTCGACCCGCCACTCACCGCCAGCGACAAGGAAATCAACGAGCGTCTGCGCCGCCTCATTGGCCGGTTCGAGAGCAAGGGCGCGCTCGAAACCGCGATGAAATCCCAAGGCATTCCCAACGAGCGGGATCTCCGCGAACGCCTCGCCGCTAGAATCCGGCAGGAAAAACTCGTCACCCTGCGCATCGGCGAGTCCATCAAGGTCACCGACGAGGAGGCCCGCAAATGGTTCGACGCAAACCAGCAATCCATCGCCCTGCCCGAGCGCGTCGAGGCGCGCCATGTTTTCATCCCAACGCTCGATCACCCGCCGGAAGAAGCGAAGCAGAAGCTTGATGCCGCGCTCGTCGAACTCACCGAAAAGAAAAAAGACTTCGCCTCTCTCGCCAAGGAAATCAGCGAGGACCCCGCCACCAAGGACAGCGGCGGCGCGCTCGGCTGGATGACCCGCGACCGCCTCCCCGCCGATTTCGCCGCGCCTGTCTTTTCGCTAGAAACCAACCAGCCCGCGCTCGTCCGCACCAAACTCGGCTGGCATCTCGTCGAGATCACCGCCCGCAAACCCGCCGAGCCGCGCGCTTTCGAACAAGCGAAACCCGAAATCCTCGCCTCCATCGAAGCGATTAAACGCCGCCAAGCCACCGAAGACTTCCGCAAGTCGCTCCGCCAGGCGCACGCCGCCGAAATCGAGATTCTCTCCGGGAATCTAACTAAGGCTTCCAAGATCGCCCCGAAACGCGAGCCGGTCGATTGGCGCACTGTGTTGATGGCGGCCGCCTTGATCCTCAGCCCGCTGTTCGCCGGCTGGGCACTGGCGAGACGACAATCCAAAAGCTGACCTTGCGCGTTTGACATCGCCGCCCGGTTTTGGAAACTCCGGTCATGTACGAAACCGCAGGCAAATTGAAATGGATCGGCACCACCCAGAGTTTCGCGAGTGGCTTTACGAAACGCGAGTTCGTGGTCACCACCGCGGCAGACAAGTATCCGCAGGATCTCAAGTTCGAGGTGGTGAAGGACAAGTGCCCGCTGCTCGATCCCTTCGAACTCGGCCAGGACGTGCAAGTCAGCTTCGATATCCGCGGCAACGAGTATAACGGAAAATACTTCGTCAACCTGGCGTGCTGGAAAATCCAGGCCGGCGGGGCACCGGCGGGGCCATCCGGTGGCTCACGCGAGCCTTCGGCTCGCCAGAGCGCGGCTTCCACCAGCAGCGAACCCTCCGCCGCAGACCTCCGTGGCGACGATGATTTCGACGACGAAAGTCCGTTCTGAGACCATCCACCTCCAATATTGTGACGTCCGCGGAGCGATGAACTGGAGCTTCACCTTGTTTCCGTGATTTGGTACGACAGCCGGGCGGAATCAGGTCCGCGCACCAGTTACCAAGCTGGCAGACCCAGCATTTCCGGCAAGGCTTCCCTTGGCCGCCAGGTCAGAATCTCGGGATCGCCGGAGGTGATCAGGACGGTGTGCTCGAAGTGGGCGGAGGCCTTGCGGTCCTCGGTGATGACCGTCCAGCCGTCGTCGAGAATTCGGACGGAGGGCACGCCGGCGTTGACCATCGGCTCGATGGCCAGGGTCATGCCGGGCATGAGCGTTGGGGACTTGCCTTGCGGGCGGTAGTTAGGAACCTGCGGCTCCTCGTGCAGACGGCGGCCCACGCCGTGACCCACGAACTCGCGGACGATGGTGAAGCCGTGCGGCTTGGTGAATTCTTCCACAGAGCCGCAGAGGTCGGCGAGCTTTCTACCGGCGCGCGCGTGGCTGATGGCTTCGAATAAGGATTGCTCGGTGACGGCAAGCAGCCGCTTCGTTTCCAACGGGATGTCACCGGCTGCCACGGTGGTCGCATTGTCGCCGATAAAGCCGCTTTTCACGATGCCGACATCGATCTTCACGATGTCGCCGGGCAAAATCCTGCGGGCTCCGCCGATGCCGTGGACGACTTCCTCGTTGACGGAAATGCAGGTGTAGCCGGGAAAGCCGCGGTAGCCGAGAAAGGCGCTTTTGCATTCGTGCTGGCGCATCATTTCCGCGGCCAACTGGTCGATCTCGCCGGTAGTGCGGCCCGGCGAGACCTCCTTGGCCAGCGCCTGCAGAATGGTGGAGGCGATGGCTCCGGCCTTGCGCATGAACTCGATTTCACGCGGCGACTTGATCGGGATACGGGTTCTGCGGGACACGATGTTGAAACAGAAATTGAGAATTGAGGATTTCAAGCGGGACGGACCGGGAAAAGTTGGAGTAGCCGGGCAGCTACTTCACCCTCGGGAGCCGTCGCATCGCAAGAAGAAAGAAGACCCGCTTGCCGATAGTGCGCGATCACCGGCTGGGTGAGACTCACAAACTCGGCGTGGCGGCTGCGGAAATTCTCCTCGCTGTCGTCGGCGCGCGGGCCTGCGGAACCCCCGCAAACCGGACACTTGCCGTCATGGATTAGCTGGCCGCGCTGGCCGGACCAGCGGCATTCCGGGCACTCCACGCGGTTGCGGATGCGGGCGAGAAGCTGGTCGAACGGCACTTCCAAAGAAACCGCCGCGTCGAGCTTCAATCCGTGACGCGCCAGCCAGTCGTCGAGGAAAACCGCCTGTGGCAGGCTGCGGGGGAAGCCGTCGAGCACCCAGCCGCCGGTTTGGCGTGAAAGCCAGTCGGCAAGAATCGGACACATCAAGTCGTCCGGCAGATATTCCCCGCGGGCGAGGATGGGCTCGGCTTGTTTTCCCAAGTCGGTCCCCATCTCCATTTGCTCCCGGAGCACGGCCCCGGTGCTGAGGTAGCCGAGGCCGAGACTCGCGGCGAGCCGTCTTCCCTGAGTGCCCTTACCGGAAGCCGGAGGCCCTAGCAGGACAACACGGAGCGGTTTGGCGGCGGGAGCGATCAATGCGCGTTTTTGTAAATGAGAACCGCGCTTCCGACGACGATAAGGATACCAATCACGGTCCACAGATAGACAATCGCCGTGCGGGGAGCCGCGCCGCTGGTCTGGCTGAGACGGTCGTAGCGGCCCTTGAGTTTTCCTTTGCGGAGGAAGCCGTCATAGTGTTTCTGAAGGAGCTGGGTTTCAACCTGGCGCATCACGTCGAGCACCACGCCGACCATGATCAACAGCGAGGTGCCGCCGAAGAACTGGAGGACGAGCGAGCCGGGTGGAAGGCCGACGGCCTTGCCCGTTATTACTGGCAGAACGAACAACGCGACCATGAAGAACGCGCCGGCGAAGGTGAGGCGCGTCATGGTGAAGTCGAGGAAATCGGCGGTCGGCTTGCCGGGACGGATGCCGGGGATGTAGCCGCCGTTGCGCTTGAGATCCTCGGCGATCTGCGAGGGCTGGAACATCATGGCCACCCAGAAATAGGAGAAGAGGAAGATGCCGATGCCGCCGAGAATGTAGAACCACATGCCGCCTTGGGAAAGCTGGCCATAAAGCTTCACAGCCCATGGCTGGCCGGAGACTCCGGGAATCCATTGCAGCATCAGAGGAGGCAGCGAAAGCACCGCGGAGGCGAAGATGATCGGCATGACGCCGGCGTAGTTGACCTTGAGGGGCAGATATTGGGTCTGGCCGCCGAACTGTTTGCGACCGACAACGCGCTTGGCGTATTGCACGGCGATCCGGCGCTGGGCCTGGGTGATCGCGATGGTCGCGGCGATGACGACGAGCAGAAGCCCGATCATGACCACCATCCACATGGCGTTGAAAGCATTCACCGCGCCTTGCGAGGGAACAAAGAATTTCCATGCCTGGACCAACGCTCCCGGCAGTGCGGAAATGATGTTGACCGTGATGATGATGGAAGTGCCGTTGCCGATTCCCTTTTCGGTGATCTGGTCACCGATCCACATCAGGAGAACCGTGCCCGCCACGATGGTGACAACGGTAAGGGCCATCCAAGTGTAGGACGGGTCGGGCACCAGGTTGCCGAACTTTTCAATCCCGCTCATGTAGGGGATGTTTTCGGGATTGGTCAGGGACTTCGCGACGAAGAAACCTTGGACGATCGCGATACCGATGGTGATGTAACGGGTGTATTGCGTGATCTTCTGGCGACCTCCGTCCTCACGGGCGAGGCGCGAAAGCTTCGGCACGACCGCGGTCATCAGCTGCACCATGATCGATGCCGAAATGTAAGGCATGATTCCCAGCGCCAAGATGCCGGCCTGTTGGAGGCCACCGCCGGAGAACACCGTGAGCAAGGCGGTGATACCACCACCTGAAGCCGGGTCCTGATTCTTCATGCTGTCCATCCACGCCTTGATGACGGTGGCATCGACGCCCGGAAGCGTGATGTGCACACCCAGGCGGATGATGACGATCAGGGCGAGGGTGAAAAGAATCCGGTCGCGGAGTTCGGGGATTTTCCAAGTGTTGGTAAACGCAGAAATCATGGCTGAGTGGTGGGAAGAGTGAAGCTTGGGCTATAAACACGATGAGGAAGCGCGGGATGCGCTTCCTCATCGGAAATCAGAGATCAAATGAAGTGATCAAGCAGTTGGCTCGGTAACCGTGCCACCCGCTTTTTCGATCTTTTCACGAGCGGAAGCACTGGCATTGTTCACCACGAGGTGGAACGCCTTGGTGATTTCGCCCACGCCGAGAACCTTGATCTTGTCATAGGTGCCGTTGACGAGGCCTTGGCCCTTGAGGGCGGCTTCGTCGATGGTGGCGCCAGCGTCAAACAGGTCGTCGAGTTCACCGACGTTGAAGACGCAGAACTTGTCGCGGAAGTCGTAGTTGTTGAACCCGCGCTTTGGAAGACGACGGTGAAGTGGCATCTGGCCGCCTTCGAAACCGACACGGGTGCCGCTTCCGGAGCGGGCCTTCTGGCCCTTGTTACCCTTGCCGGCGGTTTTGCCGTGGCCGGAGCTTTCGCCGCAACCGAGACGCTTGTTCCGGTGCTTGGATCCCGGATTCGGGCTGAATGAATGAAGTTCCATAATCTAAATGTTTCGTTGGTGATGAAGTGGGAAACGGCCGATCAGATCGCCTTTTCGCGCTTTTTCTTGCCGCGTCCACTGAGAACCTGGTCACGGGTGCGGAGCTGGGAGAGTGCCTTGAGGGTGGCTTTCACCACGTTGGCGTGGTTGGAGGAACCCATCGACTTCGCGAGGATGTCGCGGATGCCGACGGCTTCGCAAACGGCGCGCACACCGCCACCGGCGATGATGCCCGTTCCCGGAGAAGCCGGCTTGAGGAGGACCTTGCCACCGCCGAACTCGGCGTAGATTTCGTGAGGGATGGTGCCATCGACAATGCTCATCGAGACGAGCACCTTGCGGGCTCCTTCGCTGGCCTTTTTGATGGCGTCCGCCACTTCGTTCGCCTTGCCGTAGCCGAGTCCGACCTTGCCGACCTTGTTACCGGTGACGACGAGCGCGGAGAAGCTGAAGCGCCGGCCGCCCTTGACGACCTTGGCGCATCGGTTGATGAAGACAACCTTTTCGGAAAGCTCGTTGCCTTCGGCGTCGGTAGGAGCAGCGCGCTCTTCACGACGCGGGCCGCCGCGACCGCGACCGCCCTGGCCGCCACCGCCTTGATAACCACCGCCGCCGCCACCCTGGTAGCCGCCGCCTTGGCCGCGGTTGCCCTGATAGCCGGAGCCGGCGACCGGGCCGAGAGG
>NZ_JBIKBQ010000144.1:0-8765 GCF_058122085.1 Luteolibacter sp.
CGAGTGGGCCAACCGCAGCGGCCAGGGCGCTGTCTTCGACTGGATGGTCGGCAATGCCATCCTCCCCGCTGGCTCCACCGACCCCGCCACCGGCCAGCCACTCGAGGGACTCAACCTGATCAACCGCCAGACCGCCAAGGCCGACCTGCAGGCCCTCGCCGGTAGCCTCCGGGAAATCCAGCAGACCCTGGACGGCGTCAACCAGGGCCTCACCCCCATCGGGGTCAACCCCGATACCGTCAGCTTCGGGCTCGATTCCTTCTATGACGGCAACAGCTGGGAGCGCAAAACCCACTTCCAACAGACCTACGAGTCCGCCGTCGCCGCCGCCTCCAATGCCAAGGCCGCCCTCGACTTCGTCAGCGCCACCTCGCAGACCATGCGCCAGATCGGGGACGACACCGGCGCGCTCAAGCAGAAAGCCATCGAGCAGGACATCGACTACCGCAACCGCCTCATCGCCCTGCTCGGCACCCCTTACAACGGTGCCATCGGCGCGGGCCAGATCTTCCAGGAAGGCTACACCGGTCCCGACCTCATCACCTACACGTATCTCGACGCCACCACCATCGAGCAGTTGCTGCCCACGGCTAACACCCCCGACGGCCTGCCCGAGGCGTTCCGGAACGCGCGGATCTCGATCTACGATTCGCTCGCCAATACCGGCAGCAAGCTCGAGTTCCTGCCCTTGGGAATGGAGAATCTGGACGGAAAACGGCTGAGGGGCCTCTTTGACGAATTCTACCTTTCCACCGCGGAGCAGGACAAGTATCCCAAACTCATCATCAATGGCTTCAGTGAAGGCGAGGCGGTCCCCGGTAATACGCTCTCCGTGGAAATCCCGATTTCCAAAACCTCGCAGTATGCCTTCAAGGCCCCGGAGGGCTGGGGTCGCCGCGCCGCCACCGGCGAGATCCAGAGCGCGCTCGGCGACATGCTCCGCACCGAAATCGCCCTGGAAACCGCGATCGACGACTACCAGGTTTATATCAACAAGCTCGCCAACCTGGCCGAATACGCCAACCGGCGTCTGGTGTCGCTCAACGGCGCACAGATCAGTCGGCAGGACTATTTTGGGACGATATCAATACTCTCACAGCTAAAAAACTATTTGGAAACATTGGATGAAGAAACCACCGAGCTTGTAGAGGGGCACTATAGTTACCTGAACGATGCACTGCTTTTAACTAAGACGAATTTAAATATAGTTGGTGGTGAACTTGCCAGTGTCCCCATGCAGATAGGGGTCGAAGCTCTTTCTGAAGCAAGTTTTATTGGCATCAAAGTGGTCGATCGTCTTGTTAAGCATTCAAAACTCGCCACCGAAATTGCGTTGACCCAAGCCGAACTCCTCAAAGAAAAAGACGCCGAGGTCTACAGCGAGTTCAACGAGCTGCTCGAGCTGCTGAAGGAACTCTCCAATGAGTTGCAGGAGGACCCCGCCAAGCGGCTGAACATGGCGGCCGCCGTCCAGGACCTCAACATGGCGGGTGCCAAGGTCCGCTCGCTGGAGGCCGAGGCCAACCGCCTCATCGCTGAGCGCGCGGCGATGAACAAGATGCTCGCGGGCCGCGCCCAGGGCAACCGCTACGGTGACATGATCGCCCGCATCAGCCGGGACGACGCCGCGCGCAAATACGAGAGCACCATGGACACCGCCGTGCGCCTCGCCTGGCTGGCGGCCAAGGCCTACGACTACGAGACCAGCCTGTCCCCCGGCCACCCGGCCAATGCGGTGAGCGTGCTTGAGGACCTGATGAAAGTGCGCCAACTCGGCCAGTGGGACGGCGACGCGCCCAAGGTGGGCAACGGCGGCCTCGCCGAGATCCTCGCCAAGCTCAAGTCCAACTACGACTTCCTTGGCAGCAAGATCGGGCTGAACAACCCGCAGTGGGAGACCTCCACCCTCTCGCTGCGCACCGAGGGCAAGCGCATCCTGGCCGATGGGAGCAGTTCCTCGAACCAGAATTGGAAGAGCTACCTGGCCAGCACCCAGGTGGCCGACCTCAACCAGGACCCCGACTTCACCCGCCGCTGCCGCCCCTTCGCCAGTCCGCTCGGCCCGGCCCAGCCCGGCTTCAAAATCGAGTTCTCCACCGAGATCAACCCCGGGCGCAACTTCTTCGGCAACGCGCTCGCCGCGGCGGACCACGCCTACAGCACGGCTAACTTCGCCACCAAGCTGCGCTCGGTCGGCGTCGGCTTCTCCGGCTACGATGTGTCGGCCGACGGCAAGCAGCAGCTCGCCGCCACGCCGCGGGTCTACTTCGTGCCGGCGGGGCTGGACATCATGCGCTACTCAGACGGGCTGGTGCCCCAGACCCGCGGCTGGAACGTGGTCACCCAGCGCATCCCGGTGCGCTTCCCGATCAACACCACCCACCTGCGGGATTATGCCTTCAACCCGGCGGTGGACAGCCTCAACGGCCGCTTCGCGGAGCTCACCCGGATGGGCGACTTCCGCGCCTACCCGACCGCGGGCGGCGCCCTCTCCGGCAGCGACCCCGCCTACGCCGACCCCCAACTCTTCAGCCGCTCGGTCTGGAACACGAAATGGATCCTCTTCATCCCCGCCGCCTCGCTGGGCAGTGACCCGACGGCCGCGATGCAGCGCTTCATGGACACGGTGAATGATGTTCAACTCAAGCTCACCACCTTCTCCTCCTCCGGGATGTAATCATGCCTGCTCCTGCCTCCCATCGCCCGATTGTGGTCCGTTGTCACCGCCTCCTGGGGGGCGGCGTGCTTGCCGTGCTGCTGCTCGCAGGCTGCGGGAAGAAGGAATCCCAGCCCGAGCCCGGCGTGCTCGCCCAGGGCGATGGCTGGTCCGTCCGCGGCGACGACTTCCGCCACTGGTGGAGCACCCGCCCCGGTCCGGCCGACAGCCCGCAGGCCCGCACGGAGGCGCTCGACCGCTTGGTGGAGCGAGCCACGCTGGCCGCCGCCGCCCGCCAAGCCGGACTGGAACGCGATCCCGAGACGGCCGCCCAGATTGAATCGCTGCTCATCGCCCGCCTGCAGGAAGTGCGGCTCGCGCCCCAGCTCGCGGCCGTGAAAGTCACCGATGAGGAGGTCCGCGCCCGCTACGAAGCGCAGCGCGAGAATGCCTTCACCCAGCCCGAGGCCGTGCGCGTGGCCCTGCTTTGGTTCAGTACCCGCGGCCAGCAGCCGCTAGTCGATCGCTACCGCCCGCGCCTCGAGCAGATCCGCGCCGAGGTCATTGCTGGCGGGGACCAGTTCCCCGTCACCGCCGGCTTCGGTCCCGCCGCCGTGGGCAACACCGAGCACAAGCCCTCCCGCCTGATCGGCGGCGACCTCGGCTGGCTGGAACTCCGCCCCGGCAGCGACGCTTGGCACCAGGCGGTGCTGGAACTTGCCGCCCCGCTGCAAAACCCGGGCGACCTCAGCGAGATCGTGGCCGGCAAGGACGGGCTTTTCCTCGTGCGCCTGATCGCGCGCCGGGCCGCCGCGCTGAAGCCCTTCGAGGCCGTCAGCGCGGACATCCGCAAAGGCCTCGTCGAGGAGCAGCGCAAGCGGCTGCGGGAGGAATTCACCCACCGCATCGTTTCCCAAGCACAGCCCGAGCGTTTCCCTCCCGCGCTCGCGGCCCTCGCGGACCTGCCGCCCAGGGCCGGAGCCGCCCCGCCGCCGCCAAAGTCCCCCGCAGCCGCGGTTCCGGCACTTTCAAAACCTAACGAACATTGATTCATGAATACTGGAGATTCCCGCAACACCTCTCTGCCCGCATGGTGGATCGCCCTGGCCTTTGCCCTGGTGTCCGTTGCCGGAGCCGCCAGCCTTTCCGAGCCGCCGCGCGTCATTCACGGTAAGGTCGTCAAACTCGGGCAGGGCGGTGGCTACCAGCTGTTCAGCGGCACCCTGCAGGTGAAACTGGTCAACCTGCAGAGCCCGTCCCATGTGCTTGATCTGGATGTTCCTCTGCGCAGAGTGGGCAGCAACGGGGAGTTTTCCTACCGCATCGAGATTGATCAGGAAACCGCGCCGGCGTCTGACAAGCTTGCAACCACTCTGGTCGTTGGCAGCGGCGCGGCCCGTTACGCCATCCAATCCGCCACGGTCGATGGCCATCCGGCGAGCCTGCTGGACCCCGGGCAGGCGGCGGAAATCTCCACCAGCTTTGCCAATCGCGGAGACGAACTGCGGATCGATTTCCGAACGGATGTTCCCACGCCGGATACCGACGGCGATGGCCTTCCTGACTGGTGGGAGCAGCTCTACGGACTGGATCCCGCCAATGGCGCGGACGCGCTGGTGGATACGGATGGCGACGGCTGGAACAACCTGAAAGAGTTCCAACTCAGCACCGATCCTCAAACGGCCAATCGGGCCCCCGTTTTGCAGGATTCGCTGCTGGTGGTCACCGCGGGTGGCACCGCCGGAGTGTATCTGCCGGTCGCGGACGCGGACACCACCGCCGCCAACCTCAAGCTCACCCTGCTGGGAGGCGGCGCGGGGTTGGTATGGAAACGAGCAGGAGCGACACTGGCGCTTGGCAACACCTTCACCTACGCGGACATCCTCGCCGGCAACATCAGCGTGGAGGTTGCCCCGGCCTTCATCAAGGACAGCGTGCGCTTTCAACTCGAGGATCTGACTACCGCCGGAGTGGCAGCGCGGGAAGTCGCAGTGGTGGTGGAGGCGTTTTCCCCCAACAAGCGCTGGCTGGCCGATCCCGCGGTGTGGCTCGATGCCGGCGCGGTCACCCAAAGCACGGCGGTGGAGGAATGGACCGACCGCTCCACCTACCGGCGTGATGGTTACCAGCCCTACTCCGAGGCCCGGCCGCTGGCCGATGGCGCGGGGCGGCTGGCCTTCGATGCCTCGCAATTCCTCTACGTGGACGAGCGGGAGGTGAACCTCGGGCAATTCGTCGCGCTGATGGCCTTTGAACTCGATGCCGAGACGGAATCCGACCAAACGCTCTTCAGCAGTTCCGATCTCGAAGTGAGCATCGGCGGACCGCAGTCCGGCATTCACGGCCGTTCGCTCAAAGTCGTGCAAAACGGCCGCACGATCTTCGGGCCGGTGGTCGATCCCCACAAGATGGTGCAACTCACGCTGGCGAGTTCGGAGGGAGGCACCGAGCTGCGGATTCCGGGCATGGGCAAATTCAGATCCCGCGCTGGCGAGGATGCGCCGCTTTCCTCGTTCACCACGGTCGGTGCCCGCCAGCCCTTCAGCTCGCCCGTTGCGGAGAACTTCTTCAACGGCTCGTTGCGCGAGGTGTTGTTCTACGACCGGCCCTTGTCTCCCGAGATTCAGGGGCTGATCGAGGATTACCAGCTGGCGCGCTGGCAGGGGCTGCGGGTCTGGAACCACCGCGGCAGCAGCCAACCCGCGGCGATCACCGGCGCCACCGGGGTGCGCAACTCGATCTGTGGCGGCGAGAGCAATGACACCCTGGCAGGAGCAGATCAGTCCGACATCCTGCGCGGCGGCATGGGCAACAACCGCCTCACCGGAAAATGGGGTGCGGACCACTTCCTGTTCTCCAAAACCGGCGGGAACGACGTGATCACGGATTTCTCGGCGGTCGCCGGCGATGCCATTGACCTCACCGAGCTGTTTGCCGGAAAGGCCGGCCTGCCATCCCAATACGTGAAACTCAAAACACTGGTCACCCGCGATGCGAACAATATGCCGCGTGTCGATACCCGCCTTGAGCTGATTTACGGAGGAATCGGGACCACCGCCAACCAGACCATCACCCTCGAGGGCGTCGGTTTGGGCAGCAGCGATCTGGCCCGGTTGGTGGGTGAGGGAACCCTGAAACTCGGTGGGCCGCGCTATGACAGTGTCATCGGTCTCGCCATCTCCGCGGCGGACCCCGCCTCGCCGGCAAGTCCGCGCAAGCTCACCGTGTCGCGCAGCGGCAATACCAGCGCCGCCATCCAAGTGCCCTTGAGTCTGGGCGGCACCGCTCGCGTGGATGCGGACTATCAGATCGTCGGTTCCCAGGGAACCGGCGCTGTGCGCAGTGTCGCTCTCGCCAGGGGGGCCACCCAGGCGGTTTTCGACATCCTGCCCGGACCGGACCGGAATGCGCTCGCCACCAGCATTTCCATCACCGCCTTGCCGGTGGCCCAAGTGAGCGATGGCGGGGCAGCTCTCAACGCCGACCTCGCGGGCGTCAGCACGCTCGCGATCTACACCGTCCGCCACATTCATTCGCAACCCAGCCTCACCGGCACCGTCATGGTGATCCGCTCGGGGGGTCTCGATCAGGCGCTGGCTGTATCGCTTGCCATGACTGGCACGCTGGCCAACGGGGTCAATTTCCAGTCGCTTCCCACAAGCATCAGCTTCGCCGCGGGGCAGGCGACCAGCTCGCTCACGGTCACGCCGCTCGGCAGCGCTCCCGCGGGCACCGAGGTTCCCGTGCTCAACATCGCCTTGACTGCGGATCCGCTGCGCTACCGCATCGGCGCGGCCGGGCAGACCTCGGTGCTTTGGGTGACCGATGGCGGCGCGGAGGCGGTGCTGAGTTTCGCGGACTGGCGAAACCGCCATTTCCCGGGCAATGCCACCGCCGATCTGGAAACCGTGGATAGCGACGGTGACGGCAACTCGAACCTGATGGAATATATCACCGGCTCGAATCCCACCCTTGCGGACACCACGGCTCCTGCCTTGAGCATCCATCCGGTCGCCACCGGTTTTGAACTCCGCTGGTCATCCGTTCGCGCGCTCACCGATGTTCAGATCGGCCTTGAAGAATGCGCTTCGCTGGGCCTGTGGGTAGATTCATCCATCATCACGGCTGAAAAGCGCGAATCGCAGCCGGACGGCAGGATCCGGCGCAACTATCTCTTCACCGCCGATCCGGCGGTCCGCTCCCGGTTCTTCCGTCTCCGCCCGGCGTTGGTCCAGTCACTCGTCACCGGAGAACATATTCCTTTCAGGTAGGATCTTCCTGATCAGCCTTTGATCCACGCATCCACAAGCAGGCAGGACTCTCAAAAGAATAACTTGTTAGGCGCCAGGGTTCATTTTTGACCGGCTTCACCCCAAGCCCCAAACCATCGCCCTCTGGATGAGGAACGACTCCTGCCCAATCGAGCAAAACACCCATCTTTTCCGACGAATGAAGCACATGACTTTACCACTCTCCGCGAGCAAGCTCGGCTTGTTCTGTTACTTCATCTCGCTACTGCCCGGCGGCGCTGCTGTCTCCATCGAATTTGCCACGATTGGCGACGCTGGGAATGACGCGGACACCACCGGCTACGGTGCCGTGGCTTATGAATACCGGATTGGCAAATACGAGGTGACCAACGCCCAGTATGCCAATTTCCTCAACGCCGTGGCCAAGACCGACACCCACGGTCTTTATAATACCGGGATGAACCATCACGGGATCGCCCGCAACGGAAGCTCAGGAAGCTATGGTTACTCGGTCACGGCCGGCTTCGAAAACCGGCCGGTGGTTTATGTGTCCTGGTTCGACAGCGCGCGCTTCACTAACTGGTTAGGCAATGGCCAGGGCGCTGGTAGCACCGAGGCTGGAGCCTACTCTCTGGGGGCGGGCACCGGCATCGTTACGGTAAACCCGGGCGCCACGGTCTATCTGCCAAGCGAAGATGAATGGTACAAGGCGGCTTATTACAACGGCGACTTGGCATTTTACTCGCTCTACCCGAATGGCGACGACGTCATCACGGTTACTGACGCCAACTACAACAACAGTGTCGGCCACTCGACCGACGTGGGATCCTACTCATTCGCTTCCAGTGACTACGGCACGCTCAACCAGGCGGGCAACGTCTGGGAGTGGAATGACGCGGTGATTGGATCGTCGCGGGGTCTCCGTGGCGGGTCCTGGGGCGCCGATCCCGCCTACAACCTGAGCGCCACGGTGCGGAGCTCCAGCGCGACCACCGCCGAGGATGAATTCATCGGGTTCCGCGTGGCCGCCAGCATCGCTTCGGTTCCCGAACCTTCTTCTCCTTTGCTGCTCGGCCTTCTCCTTGCCGCGATGCTTCCCCACCGCAGGAGGAGTTGATCTTCGGCGATGTTCGGATTCCGTTACCTAAGCCACTGGATCGGAATCGGCGGCCAGTGACCTTGATGTTGTCGAAATATGAGTTCCGGCCTTAGCTCTGAAGTCGCACGGATTAATCAGGCTGAAGCTGGTCTTGTGAGGTTGATATTGGTCACAAGACGACCGGGCAAGCCGGTGATTATGGCGCGGAGTAACAGGGGTCGGTCTCTGCCCCCGAGCCAGCCGCTCGCAGGGAAGTCCCGTTTTGCGACTATCGATGCCGGGCTGCGGGCGGTGTCACGGGCGGCGGTGTCGAGCTCGCCATGACCGATCTGAAATGCCAACAGCTGCCGGATCTTGGCAGAGGTGGCTCTGAAAGCAGGGGGCGACCTGCCAGCCGGTCCGGGTGACGAAGTCGTCGCCCGGTCAAGCAACAGGCATTCCATCGGCCGGCCCGTCCGGTTCACGGGCTCATGACGCCTTTTTTCGAGGGCGAGAGGATCGCATCGAGGAAGCGGCGGGCGGGCTCGGGCCACTCTTGGCTGGCGGCGGCGGCGAGGGCTTCCTCGCGGGATTTGCCGGAGTGGTAGACTAGTTTGAAGGCGCGTTTGACCGCGGTGCGGTCGTCGGCACTGAAGCCGGCGCGGCGGAGACCCACGGTGTTGAGCCCGGCGATCTGGTTGATGCCGTAGGCGGTGCAGAAAGGCGGGACGTCCTGGCTGACCGCCGTGAGGCCCTGGACCATCGCGAGATCGCCGACCTT
>NZ_JBIKBQ010000145.1:0-8669 GCF_058122085.1 Luteolibacter sp.
GGGTCTTCACCAACCTTTGCGCCGGCAATGGCAAGGTGGTGTATTTCCTGAATGGCGCGGTGGAAGGCAGGCTGCTCGCGGTGGACCTCAATGCCGGGACGGTGATCCAACAGATCGACGCGCCGCCGACCGCGGGCACGGCCTTCGGCCGGATCTGCCTGTCCCCGGATGGCACGCGCCTGCACGCTTCGCTTTTGGGCGTTCCCGCGGGAACCGAGGGGCCCTTTGAACTGCTGCTGGATTATGAGATCGGCGCCGATGGCAGCCTGACGGCCTCGGCGAGCCCGGAGCGTCCCTTGCTGGTGCCCGCTCCATTCGCCAGAAACTCACCGTTGAACTTCGCGTCCGGGGGCAGGCTGGCCGCGCTGGGGGACCGGGTTTGGGAGCCGGGTGATTTCCTCGGCACGGGTCGCGCTTTTCCCGCCTACGTCCGTGGCATCAGCCCGGACGGCGAGGTCGTGGCAGGCGATGCGGGGATCTACAATGGCAGCGGCACCCGCTTGCTGATGCCGCTCCCTTACAGCGGCAGCGCGCAAGCGATGGCTGTGAGTCCCGAGGGCCACGTCTTTTATGCGAGCCCTTCCGCGTTCGGAGTGATCGATCCCACGTCGGCGGATCCGTCCAGCCTGTTTCCCGTGCATCCGCGGGATGGCTCGAACGGTCCCGCGCCGGCCCGCTTCCGCTGGACGCCGGTGGATGGCACCCGCGACTACCGGATCCACTTCGCCACGGATGCCGCCGCCCTGCAATCGCCGCAGGTGGCGGCGGGGACCCCGAGCTTCGTCGCCCGGCACCACTGGCTGGATAACCCGCTGGCCATGGCGCGCGGCGAGGCACGCTACTGGCGGGTCGACGCGTTGGCACCTGGCGGGCTCGTGCGCGGGCCGGTGAGGAGTTTTTCCGTCGCGGACTTCGGGATCGAAGCGCGGGAACTCGTGGTCGAGTTGGTGAAAGGCTGCACCTCCCATCCGCGACATGAGTGCGGACGGCAAGATCCTGGTGGGTAACGAGGGGCTCTATCACGTGCCCTCCTTGCGGCGCTTCGGCAACGCGCCGGGCCCGCTTCAAAACATCGAGATCTCCGATCTGGCCCGCACCGTGATCCGGCCGGGGGCGTTGGATGAGGATCCCGCGGAGTTTCGCGGCACGGTTGGCGGAGGCTTGTTCCCAGTCGTCGCGCAGGCTCGAGCAGGGGGCGCCGGCCAGCAGGCAGACTTCCAGGGCGCGGGAGACGTAGCGGCGGTTGTGGAGGTCGGTGCGGACGGCTTCGGCGGGGTCAACCCCCATTTCCCCGCCCTCCAGTCTACGCCACCTCCGTCGCCGAGGCTATGGAGGTCAGGAAGGCTACGACAGGCAGGCCGGTCCGCCCCAATGGCTCTTTCAGGGGTCTCCCGCAGAAAGTAAATTCTTAGCACCGTTGATGGTGGCCGCCTATCAGCACGGCATCAAGGGGTTGGATGCGCGCAAGATCCTGGAAGCGTCCGTCAAGATGCAGACCACCCTACCGCGGCGCGACCTTCCCGGCGGAGGTGCCGCGGGCAACGAGAATCTTGAAAATTACCTGAAATTCAATTACGTGGCCGCCGATGGCCCGGTTGGCCCGGGGGGCAAGTTGGAATGGGACCGTGCCAACGCCTCTAACACTAACGAGTATGCGTATGACGACTGGTGCGTGGCCCAGTTGGCCCGTGCTATCGGCGAGAAAGAAATCCAAGCCCGCTTCGAGAAGCGCTCGCGCAACTGGCGGAACGTCTTTGACGTGGAAACCGGTTATGCAAGACCCCGCAAGGCCAACGGCGACTGGGTGACCCCGTTTGATCCGTATTCCCAGAAAGGCTTCACCGAGGGCAATGCATGGCAGTTCACCTGGTTCGTGCCGCATGATGTGCCGGGATTGGTGGAACTCATGGGTCGCGACCGTTTCATCAGCCAACTCAACGACGGTTTTGAGAAATCCAAGTCCACGCGCTTCGCCTTCCCCATGGGCGCTGACTATAGCAAGGTTCCATCGGCGGTGGATCACGGGAACCAGCCGACGATGCAGGTTTCCTGGTTGTTCAACTGGGCGGGTGAACCTTGGTTGACCCGGAAATGGGTGCGGGCCATCCTGGACTCCTTCTACGGATACAAGCCCGAAGACGCCTATCTGGGCGACGAGGACCAGGGCCAGATGAGTTCGTGGTTTGTGATGTCTTCCATCGGGCTCTTTCAAATGGACGGTGGCTGCAGTGTTCAGCCGGCTTATGAAATCTGCGCCCCCTTGTATCCGAAAACCACCCTGCACCTTTCCAAACAGCATTATGATGGCACGACTTTTGTCATCGAGGCACCCAAGGCCTCGTCGGAAAACCGCTACATCCAATCCGCAACGCTCAACGGAAAGACCCTGGACCAATGGTGGATCCTGTGGCAGGACGTGAGAAAAGGCGGGAAGCTTGTATTGGATTTGGGACCAGCGCCTAACAAAACCTGGCAAAGGGCTGCCAGCTGCCACCACGATGACCGCTAATACCCAATGGAAAAAACCTCTGGCAATGTGTGCGTGGATTTACCACGGATTGTCATTTGCCATAAGGGCAATCTGTCCCCTGTTCTGCCTGTCCATGTTCATGGTTTCATCGTCTAACATCCTGGCGCAAGATGCTCCGCCTGCGGCCAAGGAGACCATTGCGGGATTGGAAAAGGCCTTGGAAGCCACCAATGAGGAGTCTTCCGTGGCGCGCCAGCGGCTTGCCTTGCGCCGGGTGATCCGCGATGCAGAGGAGTTTGCGACAGCGCATCCGGAGAATAATACCCGCTTTCCCGCGCTCGAATTCCTGTTCCGCGCGCGTCAGCGGCTCGTCTCCCTGGACAAGGATGCGAAACATCGGACTAATTTGTTAGATATCTGCCGTGAACTGGTCAAGGCACCTGATGCATTCGCCGAGCTGCGACTTGAGGCCGATCTGATACTGTCGCAGGCGGAGCTCGCCAAACAGGGAGCCGGCAACGCGGTGCGCGCCCAAGCCCTGCGGTCGTTTTTCGAACGCTACCGGAACACGTCGGTGGAAACGAAAGCCTTGCGCGTGGCGCTGGTCATGGCCCTTGAACTGGGCGAGATCCGCGTGGTCAGCTACCTTCAGGAAACGATGGACAAGCGTTTCGCCAACGATCTGGAAATGATCAGGTTCCAGCGCGACAAGCTGGGCGGTCAGGTCATTGGCGCGCCGTTTGTCGGAACCTTCGAGTGCTCGGACGGCAAAACCGTCCGCTTTCCCATGGAGGCGCTCGGTCGCACGACGATGCTCTTATTCTGGACCAAGAACGCAAAAGGGGAGGCCCTGCTCAAAGGGATCGCGGCGGCGGCGCTGAAACACAAGCAGGACCTGGCCGGCCGTCTCGAGATCGTGAGCATCAATCTCGATGACCTGCCCGATGCGGGGGAATTGTTTGTGCGCAGCCTGGGTGTCGATTGGAAGGTGCTGCGTCTGCCCGGCGGCAAGAACAACCCGGTCTATGATGCCTACGCGCGTTCCGAGCAGCGGATTGTCACGATGAGCCCCACGGGAGTCACCTCCCTAACCATGCCGGAGACGCCCAGCGGCACTGCGCCCGCGAATGCAACACCCGCGAATGCCGTGTTCGATTTCACCCGGATGTTCCATTCCGCGTTGTCGCGGGAGTGGACATTCCCGAGTTGCATTTCCCAGCTCAGCTCATTGGTGATCGGCGAATTCCTGGTGATCGATCCCGAAGCGGGAATGGATTCCGCGCGGCCACCCGAACTCAAGGCTGCGGCCAAGGGTGGGGAGGTGCAGCCGATCAAACGCGACAGCACCTGTGTGCCGGAGGAACTTCTGCGATCGATTCAGTCTTGTTTCGTGGCTCCGCCGATGCGCTACCAACTTCCCTTGGTGGAAAGCGCGGCCCAGTCTGTATCCGAGGGGTTTCCCATGCATCAACGACTGCCCTTGGCCGAGAGCAGGGACACTATGTCAAGGCGGTCGATTGGTGCCGCAAGCCCATGGCCAATCATGCATCCGCACCGGATCTCTGGATCGTGCGCAACCGGTTGATCATCGCCCTGATGGGCTTGTGGAAATGCGATTCGGATGTCCGGCAACTCGAGGCGGCCGTGCTCGAAGCAAAAGCCGCATTGAGCGCCGGCTTTCCAAAAGGCTGTGATGGGATTGCACGGTTTTGCGTCGCACGCGGGGAACTTCTATCTCCATCGTCCGATCCGAAGGACATTCTCCGGCGTCTTGTGACCGAGGGTGGGGGAGATGAGGCACCGGGCCCGGTGCTCGCCGCGGCCACTCTGTTAGCACTCGATGTGGGGGATCGCGCCGGTTTTGAAAAATTCCGCTGCAAGATTCTCAAGAGCCACACGGAATACCCGATGATGTGGACCTTCAGCGCCTTCCTCGTGGATCGCTACCACGCCTACTGGTTGTTCCAAGTCCCCTTTACCGCAGAATGGTGCTTTAACCGCCGCAAGAGTTACTTCATGACGCAAGGCCATGCCGAGGCCGCCCAGCGGATGCTGCGTGCCGAGCTTCAGACGGAGGACGGCAAAGCCCTGCGCACGCCCGAACTGGACGCCGCCGAGGCGCTCAAGGCGGCGATTCTTCAGCAGACTGGAAGCAAGGACGGCAGCGTGCCTGCACCAGGGAAGCCATGAGACTAACAAATAAAAGGAACCGCGAATGCCACGGGGGTCGCAACAATCCACTCATCAGCGATGCGCTTGCCGGTATTGGGACGGCGTCGTTTCCAGATACTGGAGAAAGTTCATGCGCATCTGCTCGATGTTGCTGAAGCCCGCCAGCCAGCAGATGTTTTTGATGGGCAGGTCGGTCTTTTCCAGCAAATGCCGCGCCCGCCGACACCGGCAAAGGTTCACCTCGGTGAGCAGGCTGTGTCCCCTCGCTTCTCGGAACTTCCGCTCGACCGTGCGCCGGTTAGCACCGAGCAACTGGCACATTTGTTCCGTGCTCATGCCACGGTGGCTGCCCGTCCAGATCAGATCGAGCATCCGCGCCGCCAAGTTGTCTTCGCCATGCTCCTCACCATGCATCGAGCGCCCGCTGTTCTCTTGCGATCCTTCCCGCGCGGACTCGATGCAGTCCGCCAGCAGATCCATGGCATGCATGGACAGTAGCACCGGATCCGCGGAGGGATTTGCGGTGGTCCGGTCAATCAACCGGTCGAAGGCGGTCGCCAGGAACTCCGGCCTCGCGGCGGGACGGCAAGCGCTTGCGGGTGTGATGTCGTGTTGTTTCGTCAACCGGTAGGCGAGCTCGCCGTTGAATCCGACCCAGCGTTCGGTTAGCCAGTTTTTGTTGAATCCCACCGGTCGATAGCGATGCCAGACACCGGGAAACAGGAACAGCAGGGTGGGCCCATAAAACTCGACCACGCCGGTCTCGTCCGACTCAAAGACCGCGTGGGTTTCCGTAATGTAGGCCACCGTGAACTCGGGCAGGATCCGGCCGCATTCCCGCGGTGATCTCGTCCGCACCGCGTCGGCCCGCACGGGGCTCACATCGAACATGTACATGTCCGGGTGGGCCCCGTAAGGCAGTTGGGTGGTGATCGGTTCGAGGATCCGCCCTGTGGTCGTCAGGTAGAACCCCCATTCCGACGCATGATCATCCACGGGGTGGTAGTGAAATTGATTTTTTCCGGTCATGGCGGAACAACGGCTTGCGCGAGCATGCCTGCATCCATGGTTTCAAGCAAGTCGCAAAAACTGGACTTTAGTGATCGTCGGACCCAAAGCCCTTGTTCAGGTTTATGGGTTAAATAATTGCCATAAATGGATGAACGATCATAAAACAGCCATTTGATAATGTCGCAATTTCTTGGTTTTTACACATGGACGAAGATCTGTCCGCTGCCTAGCCTGTTTAGGAACGAGCTTCCATTCCAATCCACCAAGCCATGCACACCATCCTGAAGTCAGCCGTATCGATGATTCTTGCCTTTTGCCTGGGTGGCGTTGGCACGGCGGCTCCCATGCCACTTGAACAGGAATTCGTCACGCCGCCGGATTCCGCGCGGATGTGGACTTGGTGGTTCTGGTTGGGCGACAAGGTTGATAAAAAAAGCATCACGGCCGACTTGGAGGCACTGAAGGCGCAAGGTATGGCAGGAGTGACGGTGTATAGCCTCAGTGGTCCCGGCGTGCCGGGCAAGGGGCCCAACTACATGAGCGCGGAATGGCGTGACCTCTGGAAGCACACGCTGAAGGAGGCGGAGCGACTGGGGCTCGGCGTCAGTACCATGCTTTGCAGTGGCTGGAATGCGGGCGGTCCGTGGATCCAACCGGAGCAGGCCTGCAAAAAACATGTATCTAGCGAACTGACCGTTACAGGTCCGCAACATTTCAAAGCCAAGCTGCCGATTCCCAAATCAGACAAACAATTTTATCGCGATACGGCGATTCAGGCGTTTCCTGTTTCTGCCAATCAGTCCACCAACCCAATCGTCATAGCGCCTGCATTGGCGCTGAAATCGTTGAGCAATATGGTCGGGGGGCAGTCATCTACGCGAGACCTGAACGAATCAGTCCTGCAGCCGCTGCCGGCTGAAGCGCCCGGCACAGCGATTGATCCGGCAGCAGTCGTCGACTTGACAGCCCGTTGCACTCCAGATGGAGAACTGGAGTGGGATGTGCCCGCAGGCACGTGGAAAATTCTGCGCACAGGATTCACACTCACGGGTAAAACAACAGAAGCTTCGTCACCCACAGGTATCGGGCTTGAATCCGACCCGCTGGATCGGGCGGCCATGGAATTTCAATTCGCCAATACAGCGGCACTGCTTGCCGAGGACGCCGGGCCATTGACTGGAAAAGTCTTCCGCTCCGTGCAGATTGACAGCTGGGAGATCAATCACCCGAATTGGACCGCGGGCTTGATCCCGTTTTTCAAAAAACTCCACGGCTATGATCCGAGTCCCTATTTGCCGGTTCTCTCCGGGCAGATGGTTCAAAGCGCTGACGTGAGCGACCGTTTTCTCTATGACTATCGCAAGACCGTCGGCGACCTTGTGGCAGATAATTACTTTGGCCGTTTGAGCGCCCTCGCTGAGGCGAAGGGCCTTATCCAACAAAGCGAGGCGGGCGGCGTGTGCTATCCGAAGGCCATGGCCATGGATTGTCTCAAGAATCTGGGCCGTTGCGCAATTCCCATGGGCGAGTTCTGGCAGAACGGATTGTGGACAGAGGCGAACCAGAACAAGAATGGCAAGCAGACGTCATCGGCGGCCCACCTGTACGGAAAGCGCATCGCGGCTGCAGAAGCCTTTACTTCACTGAAAGGTCTTATCCACTGGGCGGACTCACCATCTTCGCTCAAACCGACAGCGGATCGTGCGTTCTGCGAGGGCTTCAATCATTTGTTCATTTTCTCCTCTGCCACCCGGAGTGAAGACGGACTGCCGGGAACCGAGTTTTTTGCCGGCACGCATTTCAACCGCAAGATCACCTGGTGGAACGAGTCGCGCGGATTCAATGATTACATCGCGCGTTGCAGTCATCTGTTGCAGCAGGGATTGTTTGTAGGTGACGTGCTTTTCTACAACGGCGATCAATGTCCGAATTATGTGGGACCCAAGTGTATCGATCCCTCGGTCGGGCCCGGCTATGACTATGATGTCTGCAACTCGGAAATTATCATGACGCGCCTCGCCGTGAAAGACGACCGGATCGTTTTGCCCGATGGCATGAGTTACCGTGTATTGGTGCTGCCCAACTACACGACAATGCCCGTCGAGGTTCTCACAAAGCTCAAGGAGCTGGTGTCCGCGGGCATGATTCTGATCGGACCCAAACCTGTAAGGGCGCCGGGGCTGAAGGATTATCCGGCATGCGATGCGCAGGTGAAAAAGTTGGCGGATGAACTCTGGGGCGACTGCGACGGCAAGACGGTTACGGAACACATGTTTGGCAAGGGCCGGGTGGTGTGGGGTAAGACGGTCCGCGAGGTGCTCGGCGCTCACGGTGTGAAGCCCGACTTCACTTACACCGGGGCCCAGGCAGGTGCCTTTCTGGATTGGATTCACCGCAGCGACGACGGCACCGAGATCTATTTCATCGCCAATCGGATGAACCGTGCGGAACAGGCAGTTTGCAGCTTCCGTGTCAGCGGCAAACAACCCGAGCAATGGGATCCGGTGAGCGGCCAGCGACGCGATCTTCCGACCTTCGAATCGAAAGACGGCTGCACTACCGTGCCGCTCGAGTTAGAGCCCAATGGATCCACATTCATCGTCTTCAGAAAACCTTTGGCAGGGACGGACCTCCGGGTCGTCCGTTCGGCGAATTCCCAGAAAATGGAACCGTTGCAGGAACTCACAGGACCATGGACCGTTCAATTCAACCCACAGTGGTTCTATCCGACCGATGGCCTGAGCGGCGATCAAGCCAAGGGCCTGATGACCTTCGACAAACTCGAAGACTGGACCCAACGCCCCGAGTCCGCTGTCAAACATTTCAGCGGCACGGCAGTCTATCGAAAAGTCTTCGATCTCTCTGACCCATCCACAATCCGCAATCCACGATCCACGATCTATCTCGATCTCGGTGTGGTGAAAGATACAGCGAAGGTCAAACTCAACGGCAAGGATCTCGGCGTGGTGTGGTGCCATCCATGGCGCGTGGACATCACGAGTGCCGTCAAACCCGG
>NZ_JBIKBQ010000146.1:0-8470 GCF_058122085.1 Luteolibacter sp.
GCGCGAACTGCGTCCCAAGGCCTGTGCCACATTGCGGGCCGCCCGCCTGCCCGCCGATTTGCAACACGTCGAGGACGCCGTCGTTCCACGCGCCGATCTCACGATGGTTGAAATCCGGCGGCTGTTAGTTTTGTGCCGGCAGGTTCCGGATTGGCGGGCCAAGAAGGGCAAGGACTACTCCTTGCAATGCCTCCTCTCCATCATGGTCCGCATCTCAAGGACGAGCAGAAACCCCAGCTTGTCAGCGCCCAGAGCCTGCCGTCGGGACGGGTCATCGGCACGGTGGCCGTGGAGGAGAAAAGCAATGAAATCCCGGCCGCCAGGGCCTTGCTCGAAAAGCTCGGCCCGCTAGACGGCAAGCTGCTCATGCTCGACGCGCTCCATTCCTGCCAGCAAACCATGCGCCAGGCCTATCAGGACAACGGCGCGGATTTCCTCATCCCCGTCAAAGGCAACCAACCCGAACTTCCCGCCCGCGCCGCCGCCTGCCTGCCAGACCGCTCGCCAGCGGTCATTCCCCCCCTCGTCGGGCGGCAGCAAGGAAACGATGCCGCTGGTGCCCGTGCCGTGCGCTACCGCCGCAAGCGAGGATAAGAACAACCGATCGCGCCACGAATTGCGCGAACCGCGATGGGTCGCGGCCGATGCCGAGACGCTTTGCAGCGCACATGTGCGATCCGTGTTGGAAATCACCCGGACCACCACCTTTCTCAAGGGCAAACAGAAAGGACAAACCACCCGGGAAACCATCCTCTACCTCTGCACGCTCCCGCCGGACGCCGCGCGGGGGGAGGATTCGCCACCATCACCTCACCCCGCCGATGACCCGTGCAAAAATCCGCCGTGGGCATGACCGGCTCCAGGAGATCCCGGATTGACGACGCGTCCAGATCCAAAATCAAGACCCACCGCTCCTTCGGATTCGGGCGGTGAAGCTCTCTTTCAAGGATATTTCCAGAAATATATGATTGCCTACCCGAGAAATCCGGTGAGCGGGCTGGTGGCGTGGGCGTGATGGCTGGTTTCCGGGAGGCCGAGTTCGTAGGCTTCGCGGCCGGCCTGGACGGCTTGCTTGAAGGCGACGGCCATGCGCACCGGGTCGCTGGCGATGGCGATGGCGGTGTTGATGAGCACGGCATCCGCGCCGAGTTCCATGGCTTCCGCGGCGTGGCTGGGCGCGCCGAGCCCGGCATCGACGATGACGGGGACGATGGCTTGCTCGATAATGATGCGGATCTGGTCGCGGGTGACGACGCCGCGGTTGGAGCCGATGGGCGCGCCGAGCGGCATGACGGTGGCGGTGCCGGCTTCCTGCAGGCGCTTGGCGAGGACGGGGTCGGCGTTGATGTAGGGCAGGACGGTGAAGCCTTCCTTGACGAGGATTTCCGCGGCCTTGAGGGTTTCGATGGGGTCGGGAAGGAGGTAGGTGGGATCCGGATGGATTTCGAGTTTGACCCACTTGGGCAGTCCGGCGGCGGCGGCAAGGCGGGCGAGGCGGACGGCTTCCTCGGCGTTCATGGCGCCGCTGGTGTTGGGAAGGAGCAGGTATTTTTCCGAGTCGATGAATTCGAGGATGTTGGCATAGGGGTCGCGCTTGCCGGTGAGATCGGCGCGGCGGAGGGCGACGGTGACGATCTGGGTGCCGCTGGCGGCGAGGGCGTCTCGCATGGATTCATTGGAGGGAAACTTGCCGGTGCCGAGGAAGAGGCGGGAGCTGAACTCGCGGCCGGCGATGGTGAGGGTGGACATGGAGGAAGAGATTTTGAATTTTAGATTTTGGATTTTAAATTCTCGGCGAGCCAGGTCTCGAAGGAGGCGTGGTCGTTGAGGTCGTATTGCCAGCAACGGAAGCCGAGCTCGCGGCCGGTGGCGATGTTTTGCGGGAGGTCGTCGATGTAGAGGGTGTCCGCGGGGACGAGGCCGTGCGTATCGATGGCGTGACGATAAATCTCGGGCTCGGGCTTGATGAAGCCGGTCTGGAAGGAGAGCACGGCGGCGGCGAACAGGTCGAACTCGGGGAATTCTTCAAAAACCCAGGGACAATGGATGCCGTTGGTGTTGGAGAAAAGAATCAGCCGGTGGCCCTCGCCGGCCAGCTTGCGGACGCAGGCCCACATCGGCTCGTTGGGGGTGAAAATCTGCTGCCAGGCGTGGCGGAATTCGGCCGGCGTGACCGGGCTGCCGATCACCTCGATGGCCCAGGAGATGTAGGCGTCCACCTCGATCCGGCCGGCTTCGAACTCATCCTTGCGGTCGAGCATCCGATCCATCCGCGCGGCGAGGTGAGAGTCGCCGTCGGGAAACAGGCGTGCGAGTGAGCCCTCGAAATTGAAGTCGAGAAGAACGCGGCCGATGTCGAAGAGGAAGGTCATGCAGTGGGATTTCAGATTTCGTCGAGAATCAATCTGGCAGCGGTGATGGCGCCGGCGTTGCGGCCGTGGCGGGCGAGGGAGTTTTTCATGGCGCGCCAGCCGGCGGCGTGGTCGGACAGAAGATCGCCCACGCTGCGGGTGAGGGCCGCGGGTGTCTCGGCGAGGTGGCCGCCGCCGATGATTTCAAGGAGCCGGAGGTTTCCCTCCTCCTGACCAGGCACGAGGTGGTGGATGAGCATCGGGCAGCGGGCGGCGATGGCCTCATGAACGGTGGCGCCGCCGGCCTTGCCGACGACGAGGTGGTGCTGGTTGAGGAGTTGCGGGACGCGGCGGGTCCAGCCGACGAGCCGGACGCGGCCCGGATAGGCTTTCTGGATTTCCCGCGCGCGGGAGTAGAGCAGCCGCACGTTCCGCCCGAGGACGATGGTGAGGTGGACGGCGGGCGACGCGTCGAGCAGCGCCCGGCTGTGGCGGCGGACGAAGGGCAGCTTCGCCGTGGGGAAATAGAGAATCCGGAACGGATCGCAGGCGGCGGCGGATTCGACGGGCGCGATCCGGGAAAAAGCCGGATGCACGGGGAAACCGGTGTCGATGACCTTCTCGCCGGGCAGTCCGGCGCGCGCCATCATTTCGCGGGTGGCGGGGTCGGTGACGAGCCAGCGGTCGCACCGCGCGCGCAGCCAGGCGGCGTTGATCTCGATGGAATCAGTGACGACGACGAACACCGGAATCCCCGCCACGGGGCCGGCGAAGATCCGCGTCAGCAAATACGGATAGAGCGGATAGGTGCTGACGATGGCGTCGGGCCGGAATTCCCCGATCAAGCCGGCAAGCGCTGACTGGGCCATCCGCAGGGGCGGCGAGTCCTGCTTGCTCAAATCGCAGCGGTCGGTGGAGCGGTAGATTTTCGCCCAGATTTGCGGGAAATGGGTCGTCACATAGCGATAGCCGCTGTTGACCATGGCCGTCAGGCGAGGAGCGCCGAGCATGCAGGGGTCGCTCACCTGGGTGACCGCGCCGGCGGCGTCGAGCGCGAGAGCGAGGTTCCGGGCGGCGCTGTTGTGCCCCTCGCCGAAGGCGGCGGTGATGATGAGGATACGCGGCGGTGCGGGCATGACGGGTGGCGCGGGAGATTTAGAGTGAGTGTAGCGTTGCGTCGATGGAGTTTTGCAGCTTTGTTTCCGTCGCAGATGGCCCGCGAGACAAAAAAACTGGAGTTGAAGCCGGTGGATGAAGCCGCCGAACAGCTGTCACCCGTCATCCGGCTTGCAAATAAAGAAACCGAGCAGCGGGAAAAACCCGTCCGCCTCGCCGCGCCGGAAGCCGCCTTGGTGAGCCAGCGCCTCAGTGTGCCGGCGCGCGAGGACGTCGAATTCCGCACCCACCAGCCTGGCATCGAGGAGCTCATCAACAAGGCCGACGCCAACCCCGATTTGGTGGAGCAGGCTTGGGCGAAAGACTCATTCCACCGTCAAAACGTCCCTTGGGGTTGGTTCATCCTCTTCGGGACGCTGCTCGCCGCCGCGGTCATCTGGTCCTTGAGCGGGATCCAAAAAGCCGACGTCCAAGCCAAAAAAATCCAGTTCGCCACCGAGTCCATCGTCGATTACAACGCGCGGGAAGACCAGAAGGCCAGCGATCTGATCGCCCGGATCGAGGCCGCCACCCGGAAATTTTTTGACACCACCGACATTCGCGAGCTGGCCCGCCAGGTCCGCCATCCCGAGCGGGTGACCCCCTTGATGCACGCCTATTACGGCGACAAGCCGATCCCCACGCAGAGCATCCGCCGGACCACGATTCTCCAACCCGTCACCCTCGGCACCCACGGCAACTTCTGGATGGCGACGGTGGAGCTCGCCAGCCATGGAACCCGCAACCTGCTCATCGAAATCCTCGATTCCGGCGAGCCGCGGATCGACTGGGAAACCCTGGTCTGCTATCAGCCGATGAAATGGGACACCTTCGTCACCGAGCGCCCGGAAAGCACCACCCTCGACTTCCGGGTTTACGCCGAGCAGGACACGTTTTTCAGTCACGAATTCTCCGACCCCAACGTCTGGAACTGCTTCCGCCTCACCGCCCTGGACAGTGAGGAAACCCTCTTCGGTTACGCCAAAAAATCGGAGCAAGCCTCCCGCGACATCCTTGAGATCTTGAACCTGAGCCAGGCAAAACGGGCCTCCATCATTCTCCGCGTCAACGTCCCCGAGGGGCTCCAGTCGCGCCGCGGAGTGGTGATCGAAAAAATGCTGAGCCCCCGCTGGCTCCACATCGATCCGCCGGATCCGAGCTCTTGAAGCACCCGCCGAATGACTCCAGCTACCCCTGCTTTGAACTCGTCTGACGACAAGCCGCCATCGGTTCCCGCCGCGGGATTTCCACAGCTCCTGCTAGGCGCTGCGCTTTTCCTGACGTTCCAGTATGGCGTCGCCCTGTGGACGCTCGCGCACGCCTCGGGTGAGATGGCGAACAAGTTCAGCGCCCTCGCCCGCGACAAATATCTCGGGTTTCTCGTCTGGCAGAACCTGCAGATTCTCGTCGCCTACGTCGTGCTCGCCGCCGCCGCCGTCGTTCTCATCCAGCCCTTCGCCGACCTGTGGACGCGGCGTTCGAAGTATCGTAGCCGCCGCGCGGTCACGCTTCGCGGCTTTGGCATCACGGCGCTCGTGCACGGCTATTTCACCATCCGGTTAGTGGATACCCGCCCCTACTTCCTCAACAAGGACGAGTTCGGACACTGGTATTACCGGATCATGGAAATTTTCCCGGACGCCGTCAGGCCCACGAGTTCGTTAGTGATCTTCACCCTGCTTCCCCTCGCCGTCGCCGCCATCGCGTTGGTTTGGCAAATCCACCGCCACGGACGCCGCGGCTGGGCCGTGGCAGGCGCTACCGCCGGACTCACCTTGCTCACCGCGGGCATCAACCGCCCCGCCGACGCCGTGAAATCCACAACCACCGCAACCGGCAAGCCGATGAACGTTATCATCATCGGCTCCGATTCCCTGCGCGGCGACAGCCTCGGATGCGCCGGTTACAAGCCGCAGCGCAGCGACGGCATCGCCAGTGCCGGCGTCTCACCCGTGATCGACGTCCTCGCCGCCAAGTCCACCCATTTCGAGCGCTGCTATACCTCCATCGCCTCGACCATGGAATCCGGCGTGCAGCTGATGGCCTCCCAATATCCGCAGAGCCACGGCATCCGCCAGATGTATCCGGATCGGGAAACCGTCGAGGCCACCAAGAAACACATCGAAACCCTCCCCACCCTGCTCCGCCAGCGCGGCTACGACACCGCCGCCATCGGCGACTGGTGCGCCGGTTACTACGAAGTCATGCCGCTCGGGATGGAGCACCTGTCCGTATCGAGTTTTGACAATTTCAAAATCTACATGAGCCAGGCCGTGGTCATGGCGCACTTCGTCGTCCCGCTCTATTTCGACAACGCGCTGGGCTATCAAATTTTCCCCCAGCTCGGAGCCTTCGCCCAATTCGTCACCCCCGAGGTCGTCACCGACCGCGTCGAAAAACGCCTCGCCACCGCCGCCAGCCAACAGAAGCCCTTCTTCTGGCACGTCTTCTATTCCTGCAACCACCTGCCCTACGGCAACGCCGAACCCTACCGCAGCATGTTCGCCGATCCCGCCTATCAGGGAGTCAACCGCAACAAGGTGGACTTCGACATCGACTCCTTCATCGGCGGCACCGACCTCGAGTCGAAATGGAAGGCCCTGCCGCCCCATGAAGTGGCGCAAATCCGCGCGCTCTACGACGGCTGCACCCGCCAATTCGACGACTGCGTCGGGAAAATCCTTGCCTCGCTCAAGACGAACGGCCTCGCGGAAAACACCATCGTCGTCATCACCGCCGACCATGGCGACGACCTCTACGAGCCGGGCGTCACCCTCGGCCACGGCCTCACCTTCAACGGCGGACTGCAGGCGAACCACGTCCCGCTGATCGTCCACGTTCCCGGCGCGCAGCCGCAGGTCATCCCGGAAACCGTGCGGCTCATCGACGTCATCCCCAGCATCGCCGACCTCACCGGCCAGCAGAAATCCGCCACCTGGCAGGGCAAGAGTTTCGCCGGCTGGATCCACCAGACCGAGACTCCCGCCTTCCGCCCGTTTTACGGCGAGACCGGATTTCCCTTCATCCAGTTCAAGGTCAAAGGCGTCGAGCGCCCCTTCCTCCCGCCGATGGACGAATGCACCGGCATCGATCCGGACTACAACTATCAGTTCGTCCTGAAAAAGGAATACCTCCCCCGCCTCATCGAGGCCAAGCAACGCTGCCTGCGAACTCGTGACTGGAAACTCGTCTGCACCCCCACCTCTGCCGGCACCCGTCATTTCGGGCTCTTCCAAATCGCCAACGACCCGCACGGCGAGACCGACATCGCCCAAACTCGCCCGGAAGTCCTCGCTCCCCTGCAAGCCGCCCTCGAACGCTGGATGGACCACCAAAGCGAATCCTCCATCGAGGAAATCTTCCCCGCCGGCGAGCCGCAGTGAGCCTGACCACGCGGCAGGAGGGAAAGCGTGCCTGAAGCCTCCCGCTTCAAGTCCTGAGTCAACATCGCCTGACGCATTCACCCTTATATCGGCACATTCATTCGGGGATGCGTAACAGTTGCCCGGCAACCCGCCGGTCGAAACTCGCCGGTTTTGTTTCATGGCGTCGGAGAAGCGGTCTTTGGGATTGCGGACGAGGGCTTGGTCGATGACGGCGGCGAGGTTTTTCTCCAGTCCGGGCATGCGGTCGCGGATGGGGACGGGTTCTACAGAAGAAAGTGCCTTGGTCTGAGCCGCTGTCGAGGAAGCGGACGATGTTGGGATGCTTGAGTCCGGCGATGACCTGCATTTCACGTTTGAAGTGCTCGATAGCGCGGGGTTCCGCCTGGGCGCGGGAGAGCATGAGTTTCACCGCCACCGGATCGCCGGGAACACAGAGGTGGCAATCCGCCATCCGCCCGAGCAGAAAGGTGTCGTGCTCGGTGAGAGCAAAGGATTTTGAGATGCCGTCCGGGATACTCGACGCCGCTAGAAAGGTGCTAATTTCACCCGCCGGTCTCAGCGGATTTCCACTTCGTTGCCGACGCGGGTGAGCAGGCTGATTTCCTCCATGTCGTGGGCGAGGAGGATGATGCCGTGCGGCAGGGCGTCGGTGGCCTCGGTCGCGCCGCGGATCTGGAGCGAGGGCTTGGCGATCTGGATGACCTTGTCGGCGGCGCGGTAGTCTTTGGACTGCGGGGCGACCTGGTGGCCGCTCAACTCCGCGAGTTTCGAGCTGATGGTGGTTTTTCCGGGCGCCAACTTGCCCGGAACATCCAGATGGATGACCGGGTATTCGCGAATGAAACGGGCACCGTCCCACACGGATAGCGCTTTGCGCTGCGGTTCGATGAGCAGCCGGAAATTCAGCGGCATGACGATGAGTTCCTCGCCGGGCTGGATATTCTTGAGCTCCATCATGCCATTGAGATGCATGATCGAGTCAAGGGAGGTGCCGTATTCGGCGGCGATGCCGAGGAACGAGTTCCCGCGTTTGACGATGTGGGTTTTTTTGCCCGCCATGTGGGTGGTGGAGAGGATTTCATCGAGATTCATCTCGCCAACAATCCGGCGGGCGACGGGCGCGGACGAGAAGGTGGGGAAGACGTTGACGATGGCGGTTAGTTTCTCGCGAGCCTCGTCAAGCTTGCCGAGGGCGAGCAGCTCGTGGGCTTTTTGAAACGCCTTCTCGCCGGGGTCGATGTCTGGCAACTCGGCGGAATCGAGCATCTTGGCGAAGTCGGCGTCGGGCTGCGTGCCGATGACTTCGGTGGGATGGGGAATGATTTCCTCAAAGACGCCGCCGAGTGGCTTGACGGCGACGTGATAGGCGAACATGCCGGTGAAACCCATGACCGCGAGAACGCACAAGGCGGCGAGTAGTTTGAAAACCGTCCAAAGGCTCATGGGCGAAAACAGAAGGGCTTAAATGAGACCGCGGCGCTTGAAATCAAAGGCGTTGATTTCGTGGGAGCGGAGGATCATCTCGAAAGAGAACTTGAGGATGGAAATTTCCCAGGCGTCATCCACGCCTTCGATGAC
>NZ_JBIKBQ010000147.1:0-8374 GCF_058122085.1 Luteolibacter sp.
CAGGCGTTCACCTGCCCGGACGGCGTGGGAACCTACGAAATTTACAGGATGTATCACGAGGAGCTCGAATCGCTGGTGAAACACATTCCCACGATCCAGCGCGCGCAGTTCTGGATGTCGTTCTCGCCGAACTACTTGAAACACCTCGAAGTGCTCCAGAACGTCGGCATGACGCGGATCGATCCGGTCATGTATCAAGGCATGGAAATCGTCCCGTTGCAGTTCCTGAAAGCGGTTTTGCCGAATCCGAGCGACCTCGGCGAGACGACCAAGGGCCGCACCTGCATCGGCAACGTCATCACCGGCCTCAAGGACGGCAAGGCGAAGGCGATCTACATTTTCAACATCTGCGACCACGAGGCCTGCTTCGCGGAGGTCGGTTCGCAGGCGATTTCCTACACCACCGGCGTCCCGGCGATGATCGGTGCCAAGCAGATGCTCGCCGGCGATTGGAAAAAATCCGGCGTCTGGAACATCGAGCAACACGATCCGGACGCCTTCATGGCCGACCTGAACGTCCACGGGCTGCCGTGGCAATTCATCGAATTGACCCCGGAGCAAGCCGCGGCGTTCCAAGTGGCCTAATCGTTTTTGCGGGGGGCTCGTCGAATTTCCCCTTGTCAGCCGGAAGCCCCCATCCCATCTTAACCCCATGATCCGGCTTGAGAATCTTCAATGGGCTGGATTTTTCACCCCTTGGATTTCCAGTTGATGAGTTCGGACATGATCGATACCGCAGAACGGCTAATTAGTCATCTTGAGACAAGCAGGCAGGGTTCCACCCAGCCGATTTGCGCGATTGATACCGAGGCGGACAGCCTGCATCGCTACCGGGAATCGCTGTGTTTGATCCAGTTCGCCGACCGCGGCCAGTGCGTTCTGATCGACCCGCTGGCGATCGAAGACCTCTCTTCCCTCGGTGAATATCTCTCCGAGGCGGTCGTCTGGATGCACGGTGCCGACTACGACATGACGATGTTCAAGCGGCAGTTCGGAGCGCTTCCGGCGGTGGTTTATGACACCCAGATCGGCGCGAGATTGCTCGGCGTCCGGCGCTTCGGCCTGGGCGATCTGGTCAGCCATTATTTCGGAGTCGATCTCTCGAAATCCTCGCAAAAGGCGGACTGGGGCAGACGTCCCTTGTCACCCAAAATGATCGAGTACGCGCTCAACGACGTGCATTATCTATTGGAAATGGGCGACATGATCGTCGCCGGGCTCAAGGAAAAAGGCCGCTACGAGTGGTTTGAAGAAAGCTGCATCGCGGCCCGCCAGAAGGTTTTGGACCGGGATGATTCCAAAGAGGAAAACTGGCGGGTCCAAGGATCCGGCAAGCTGGAGCCTTACGGCTTGGCCTGCCTCCGCGCGCTCTGGCAGTGGCGGGATGGCGAGGCGAAAGCTTGGGATCGCCCGTCGTTCATGGTTGCGCCGAACCGCCAGCTCCTCGAATGGAGCATCGACTTGGCCGCGAAAAAGAACATCGCCATTCCAAGCCATTTCCGCCCCGAGCGGGTCAAACGTTTCCGCACCGCGCTCGCTGCCGTGGAGGAACTTTCCGAATCGGAATGGCCCGAACGCCCGGCGGGCAAGCGCCGCAAACGCGACCGCGACTTTGAAGCGAAGGTGGACGCCTTGATCGCCACCCGCGAAAAAGCCGCCGCAAAGCTCGACATCGAAGGCTCGCTCATCGCTCCCCGCGCCGTTTTGGAATCCCTTGCGGCAGGCGACGTCCAGCCAGCCGACGCGCTTCTCAACTGGCAGCGCAAGTGCCTCGGCATGGATCGCTGAGTGGTTCCTGCTTGAGTTGTCCCCGTCGGCAGACGCAGGGTGCCAGCGTGTTGCCTGATTCAACTCCAGCTTCCGACTCCGCCGGGCGGCTCGCTTTCAACTGCTCGTCCTGCGGCCTGAAACTCACGGTGGAACGCCGTCTGGCTGGCGTGAGCGGCCCGTGTCCCGCCTGCGGCGCACCCATCCACGCTCCCGCGCTCCCTTCCAAAGCCGCCTCTAGCCGCCTCTAGCCGCCAAAGAGGCCGCATCGCCGGCGACTCCATCGTGGATCAACAGCACCTCGAGCGGAGGGAAACCGCGAAAACCTTGTGGATCATCATGCTGTTTATTCGGGCGTTTTGCGCCTGCCTCGCGGTGTCTTGGTTCATGAAGGATTGGATTCGTCGCTAGCCGGCTTGCAACCCGCTCATAACCAGTCGGTTAAAAGCCAATCTTGAAGCGCGAAAAAAGCACGAAATTCCTTGTCTCCGGGGGGAGGATTTTAGACCCTCTGGCCCCACTATGTCCGAGTCTTCGAACGAGCCACAAAAAGCCGAAACCCAAGTAGCCGCAGCGCAGGTTTACGATGCCGCCCAAATCGATAAGCTGGAAGGCCTCGATGCCGTTCGCAAGCGCCCCGGCATGTACATCGGCGATCCCGACGAGCGCGGTCTCCACCACTGCGTTTTCGAGGTCCTCGACAACTCGATCGACGAGCACCTCGCCGGCTATTGCAGCCGCATCAAGGTCGCGATCCACGTCGACGGCTCGGTTTCCATCTCCGACAACGGCCGCGGCATTCCGGTCGACATGCACTTGAAATTCGGCATGCCCGCCGTCGAGCTCGTGCTGACAAATCTCCACGCCGGCGGCAAGTTCGGCCAGGGCGCCTACAAATATTCCGGCGGCCTCCACGGCGTCGGTGCGAAGTGCGTCAACGCCCTGTCCGACTGGTTCAAGGCGGAAATCATGCGGAATGGCAAAGTCCACCTGATCGGCTTCGAGCGCGGAAAAACCACCATCCCGCTCCACGTCATCGGCGAGGTCGATCCCGGCAAAACCGGCACGATGATCACCTTCTTCCCGGACGCCACGATCTTCGTCGATACCATCGAGTTCAAATTCGACCGCCTCGCCACCCGCCTCCGCGAACTCGCCTTCCTCAACCCCGGCCTCACCATCGACCTCGAGGACGAGCGTCCAGAGTCCGCCAAGAAGGCCACGTTTTTCTATCAGAAAGGCATCGAGGAATTCGTCGCCCAGCTTGGCGAAAACAAAACGCTCATCCACGACGAGCCGGTCATCCTCCACGGCAAGCGCGCCATCGATCTGGATTACGACGGCAAGAAAACCACCGACGACGTCTTCGCCGACGTGGTTTTCCAATACAACGACTCCTACAACGACCAGATCCTCTGCTTCGCCAACTCCATTCCTAACGGCGACGGTGGCACCCACCTCACCGGCTTCCGCACCGCCCTCACCCGCGGCATCAACCAATACGCCAAGGTCAACAAGATCCTCAAGGACAAGGACCCCGCCCTAACCGGCGACGACGTCCGCGAAGGCCTCATCGCGATCATTTCGGTGAAAATGCCGAACCCGCGCTTCAGCTCGCAGACCAAGGACAAGCTCGTCAACAGCGAGATCGAAGGCGTCATCATGTCTATCGTTTTTGAAGGCCTGATGCAGTTCTTCGATGAGAATCCCGGCCTCGCCAAAAAGATTATCGAGAAATCCGTCAACGCCGCCCGTGCCCGCGAGGCCGCCCGGAAAGCCCGCGAGACCGTCCGCAAGTCCGCCCTATCAGGCGGCGGCCTGCCCGGCAAACTCGCCGACTGCTCCGAGCGCGACCCCGCGAAGTCCGAGCTCTATATTGTCGAAGGAGACTCCGCCGGTGGTTCCGCCAAACAAGGCCGCGACCGGCGGACGCAAGCGATCCTGCCGCTGCGCGGAAAGCTCATCAACGTCGAGAAATCACGTCTCCACCGCGCGCTCCAGAACAAGGAAATCCAGTCGATGATCACCGCCATCGGCGCGGGCATCGGCGACGGCGAACAGGAAGGCGCCTTCAACATCGACAAAGTCCGCTATCATAAAATCGTCATCATGACCGATGCCGACGTGGACGGCTCACACATCCGCACCTTGCTGCTAACATTCTTCTGCCGCCACATGCCGGCCCTCGTGAAAAGCGGCTACCTCTACATCGCGCAGCCGCCGCTCTATCTGGTCAGCCGGAAAAAGCGCCAGGAATACGTCCAGGACAACGACCAGCTCAACCGCATCCTCATCGATCTCGGTGCCGGCGAAGTCGAGCTCCGCACCTTCGACCAATCCCGCAGCTTCACCGCGGACGAACTCAAGGTGATCCTCGAAAACCTCTCCTCACTCTCCCGCTTCTCCACCACCATCGAAGGCAACGGCGGCAACTTCAAAGAATACCTCGCAGCCCGCGTCAACGGCGCGCTTCCGGAGTTCATGATCCGCATCCGTACCGGCAACGACGAGGCGCTCACCTACTTCTCCAAGGAAGCCGACCTCCGCGCCTTCGCCGCCCAGAACCGCGACCTCCGCCTGTTCGACGAAATTCTAACCGAGGAAGAGCTCGCCGCCCACACCGGCCCGTCGCGCCGCGCGAACCTGCACGAACTCCACGAGTCCCACGCCATCGCCCGCATCTTCTCCCGCCTCACCGAGTGCGGCATCGACACCGCCGTCTTCTTCAACGACGACACCCCGATCTTCGAACTCATCGAGGGCGAAGGCGACAAACAGAAGATCACCCCGGTCTTCGCCGTCCCGGAAATCCTCGGGAAAGTCCTCGAAATCGCCAGCCGCGGCGTCCAGATCAAGCGCTTCAAGGGACTCGGCGAAATGAACGCCAAGCAGCTCTTCGAAACCACCATGGACCCGGAAGTCCGCCAGTTCCTCCGCGTCCGCCTCGACGAGGACAACGCCGTCGAAGCCGACAAGATGTTCGACGTCCTCATGGGCGACATCGTCGAGCCCCGCAAGCGGTTCATCGAAGACAACGCGCTTAATGTGAGAAATCTGGACGTCTAAAGCGGAGCGCTGACTTTAGTCGGCGTGTCAAAAAGAGTATAACATGACCCCCTCAGACAAACTTTCCAAAGAGCTCATTCTCGCCGCACTCTCGCGCTTGAACGAACTGCTGCACGAAAAGGGAATCATGGGAGAATTATGCATCTTCGGCGGAGCCGCGATGGTCCTTGCCTTCGATGCCCGCGAGTCCACTCGCGATGTGGATGGAATCTTTGCACCCAAACAAGACGTAATCAACTCAGCGAGACAAGTCGCCGAGGAATTCGGATTCGAGCCAGACTGGCTGAATGATGGAGTCAAAGACTTCATCTCCGATAAAGCGGAAATCACAGCCGATGGGATGCCTGTTTTTTCCAATCTCCGCATCCTTCGCCCCACAACAGAGTATCTTCTGGCCATGAAATGTCTGGCAAGTCGGGCGGCGGAGTTCGGCTCAGAGGGTGATCGAGCGGACATCATCACTCTCCTGAAGCACACAGGCATCACCGACTCAGCAGCGGTCTGTGATCTCGTCACCCGCTACTACAAAGAAAGTTTGCTGCCTCCGCGGGTGAGGTTTTATATCGAAGAATTGGTCGCCGAACTTAACCCTGAAACTAACTCATGAGCCGTAGCAATGAAACGCTTCGAGAAAGCATGGCGAATGTCGCCGCTCAATCCGATTTCAGCTATGCGATCAAAAACTTTTTGGATCGTTTCAAAGCAAATCCAAATCCGGACCTCCTTCTCGATGAGCCTGAACTACTCTCCCCCCTCATTCAAGATGGTGGCTACGCGGATGCCTTCGTGGCATCCACGGCTGCATATCTTTGTCAGGTTCATAACCTCGAAGCTCCTGATTGGGTGAATAGCAGTTGCCGGATCATGCCGATTCCATGGTTCGCTGCCAAATCTCCCAACATGAAGGCCGTTCTTCTCCAAGAAAGCCCCGCCGCCTTCCGCGTCCGCAACCTCTTCGTCTCCGCCAACGCCCTTTCCCGCGCCTGACCCCATTTTCCCACCATGTCCGAAGCTAACATCAAGCCCATCAACGTCGCCGAAGAACTCTCCAAGTCCTTCTTGGAATACTCGATGTCGGTGATTATTTCCCGCGCCCTCCCCGATGTCCGGGACGGCCTCAAGCCCTCCCAGCGCCGCATCCTCTACGCGATGCGCCAACTCGGCGTCGGCCCCGGAAAGCCCCACGTCAAGTGCGCCAAGATCGTCGGTGAGACGATGGGTAACTTCCACCCGCACGGCGACATGTCGATCTACACCTCGCTCGTCAACATGGGCCAGCCGTGGTCGATGCGCGAAATGCTCATCGACGGCCAGGGTAACTTCGGTTCGGTGGAAGGCGACTCCGCCGCCTCCATGCGTTACACCGAGGCGCGACTGCATCCGCTCGGCATCGCGATGATGGACGATCTCGACAAGGACACGGTCGACATGATTCCCAACTATGACGGCTCGCAGTTGGAGCCGTCGGTCCTGCCATCCGCCTTCCCTAACTTCCTCGTCAACGGCAGCACCGGCATCGCCGTCGGCATGGCCACCAACCTCGCCTCGCACAACCTCGGCGAAGTCGTCGATGGCATCTGCGCCCAGATCGACAATCCGGAGATCACGCTGCCCGAGTTGATGCATTACATCAAGGGTCCGGACTTCCCGGTCGCCTGCGAGATCCGCGGCATCCGCGGCATCGAGGAATACTTCCGCACTGGCCGCGGCTCCATGCGCATGCGCGGGAAAATGGAGATCGAGGAAAACGCCAACGGCAAGGCGATGATCATCATCCGCGGCGTCCCTTACGGCGTGAACCGCGCGACCCTCCAGGAGCGCATCGCCGAACTGGTGAACGAGAAGATCCTCACCGGCATCTCCGGCATGCGGGATCTATCCGCCGAGGACACCTGCATCGAAATCGAACTCAAGCGAGACGCCCGTCCTGCGGTCGTCGTCGCCCAGCTCTTCAAGCTCACTTCCATGGAGACCTCGTTCTCCGTGAACATGCTGGCGATTCACAAAAACCGCCCGAAACAGCTTTCGCTCAAGGAGGCCATCGACGCCTACATCGAGCACCGCCGGGAGGTCGTCATCCGCCGGACCCGTTACTTGCTAGGAAAAGCCGAGGAACGCGCCGAGCTGCTCGAAGCCTTCCTCCTCGCCCTTGGCCACCTCGACGAGTTCATCAAAATCATCCGGAACTCGAAAAACCGCGACGAAGCCCGCGAACGCCTCGCCGCCTACAGTTTCCCGGTAGCCACCGCCGAAGGCTTGGGCATCCTGATCCGCTCGCAGGCATCCATCTCCGGCGACACCTACACCTTCAGCGAGCGCCAGGTAAACGCGATCCTCGAACTCCGACTCTATCAACTCACCGGCATGGAGCGTGACAAGGTGAAGGCGGAATACGACGCCGTGCTCGCCGACATCCTGGACCTGATGGACATCCTCGCCCGCGAGGAGCGCGTGCTCGTCATCATCAAGGACGAGCTCCGCGTCATCAAAGACAAGTTCGCAACTCCACGGAAGTGCAACATCGTCGCCGAAGTCGGCGAGGTCGCCATGGAGGACCTCATCGCCAACGACGCGATGATCGTCACCCTCTCCCACCGCGGTTACATCAAGCGCACGCTCTCCAGCGAATACCGCGTCCAAGGCCGCGGCGGCAAGGGCCTCAAGGGCATGGAAACCCGCGCCACCAAGAAGGACGAGGCGAACGATTTCATCGAGCACCTCTTCAGCGTCCAGGCGCATGACTATCTGTTATTCTTCACCAACACCGGCCGCATGTATGTCGAGCGGGTGTATGAACTCCCCGAAGGCTCGCGCACCGCGATGGGCCGCAGCATCCAGAACGTCCTCAACCTCAAGCCCGAGGAAAAGATCGCCGCGCTCCTCCGCCTCGAACGCACGGTGGACGACAATGGCAACGACATCACCTTCCGCGAGGAAGCCGGCTACGTCTTCTTCGCCACCCGCAGCGGCAAGGTGAAGAAAACCGCCGTCAACGATTTCCGCAACTACCGCAAGGACGGCATCATCGCCATCAACCTTGAGGAGGACAACGAGCTCATCGGCGTCCGCCTGACATCCGGCGGCGACGAGATCATCCTCGTCACCCACGAAGGCATGAGCCTGCGCTTCCACGAGGACGACACCCGCCCGCTCGGTCGTGGCACCGCCGGCGTCATGGGCATCCGCCCAAGCGAAGGCGACTTCGTCATCGGCCTCGCACTCGTCACCGAAGGCTCCACGCTGCTGGTCGCCTCCGAAAACGGCATTGGCAAGCGCACCACCTTCGAGGATTACCGCAAGCAATCGCGCGGCGGCAAAGGCATCATCACCATGAAGGTCACCGACAAAACCGGCCCCGTCGTCGGTGCCGTCACCGTCACCGAGGAAGACGAGCTCATGCTCATGACCTCCAGCGGCCAGAGCATCCGCATCCGCGCCGCCGAAGTCCGTGAAACGGGAAGAAACGCCCAAGGCGTGAAACTCCTAACACTCAAGGGCAACGAGAAACTCCAGGACATCTCCCGCGTCATCCCGGACGGCG
>NZ_JBIKBQ010000148.1:0-8362 GCF_058122085.1 Luteolibacter sp.
CCTCTTCTCGCTTGGCTTGGCGCGTTCTTGTGGCAAGTTATCCGTATGGAAGACGACGATTCAGCGGCCTCCGGCAAAGAGTTGGTTTTCAGGCAATTTGGGAATCCGCGGGATGTCCTCGAGTTCGAGGCCGCATGCCTGATTTCGCAAGCTCTTGATCCCGGCGATGTCTTGGTCCGCATCCTCGCGGCACCGGTGAATCCGGCCGACCTGAACATCATCGAGGGTACATACGGGGTGAGGCCGCCGCTGCCGGCGACGCCTGGCATCGAAGGCTGCGGGGTGGTGGAGCTGAGCAATTCCGCGGATTTCGAGGAAGGCGACCGGGTGATTTTCCTGCGCCGTGCATCGACTTGGGCGTCCCACACGACGGTTCCTGGCGAGAGTCTTTTCAGGCTACCGCCCGGCATCGATCCGCACCAGGCCGCGATGCTCAAGGTGAATCCGGCGACGGCGTGGCGTCTGCTGCACGGCTTCGGCGCGCTGGAAAAGGGCGGGTGGATCGTGCAGAACGCGGGCAACTCCGCGGTCTGCCGCTGCGTGATCCAGCTCGCGCGGGATCTCGGCATCCGCACGATTTCCTTCGTCCGGCGGCCCGAGGTGTTCGAGGAACTCCGCGGTCTCGGTGCGGACCAGGTTTTCATCGATGACGAAAACGGACATGCCGCCGCCCGGGAAGTTCTCGGCGGCGCGAACGCCGCGCTCGCCTTCAACGCCGTCGGCGGGGACAGCGCACTGCGCCTGATGAAACTGCTGCGCGAGAGCGGCTGCCACATCACTTACGGCGCGATGGGCCGCAAGCCGGTGACGGTTCCTAACGGCCTGCTGATTTTCCGCGACATCCAGGTGCGCGGGCTGTGGGTGAGCCGCTGGATCGAGAACGCGCCGCGTGACGAGGTGAATGGAGTCTATGGAAATCTAGCAGACCGCGTGGCCACCGGGAAACTCGTGCAACACGTGGATTCAACCTATCCTCTTGAAGCGTATCGCGACGCGCTGGCTCGGCTTGACGCGCCGGAGCGCTCGGGGAAGGTGCTGTTCGTGCCGTGAGCGGATTCATTCCGCCAGAGTCCGCCGCCACGTGTCGGGCGCTTGCCCGTAGGCTTGCTTGAACGCGTTCGAGAGGTGGAAGCCGGAGCTGAAGCCGACACGCGCCGCGATGTCGTCGAGCTTGGCATCGCTGGACGCGAGCAGCCGCCGGGCGCGTGTTAGCCGCAAGTGAATGACGTATTTCCACGGCGCGAATCCGGTCCGCGCGCGGAACGCGCGGCGGAAGTGCGAGTAGGCCACGCCGAGTTTCACCGCGAGTTCCTCGACGTTGACCGGCTCGGCGTGGTGTTCGTTGAGAAATCGCTCCGCGTCGTCCACCGCCCGCTGGATGCGTGACGGGCGGACGCCGCTCCGGGCTGTTCGTGCGCAGAGAGCGAGCGCCCGCAGCGCGGCGGCGGATAGCTCGGGTTGGGAGCTGGATTCTATCAAGACTTGCCGGTGGATGGCGTCGAGAGCTTCCTCCAGCCCGGCATCGATCGCGCCCTGATAGATGATGGAGGCCGCTGGAAACGTCCCTGCCGACAGGAGTCCATCCACCACCGGGCCTTGGACTTCAATCCAGCTCTCCGTCCAGCCGGTCTGTGGATCGGGGCGGTAGCGATGCCAAGTGGCGGGCAGGAGCAGAAACACCATGCCCGCGCGCACGCGGCGGCGGCCGGTCGCGCGGGTTTCCAGCCAGCCCGCGCCTTCGGAAACGAGCACGATTTGGAGCGCGTCGAGCACCCGTCCGTGAGACCAGTTGAGTGCGTGATCTTCCGGGTGGGAAGCGGGCGGATACGAGGTTCCCGCCCGGATGCGGGTGTGTCCGGCCGCCGTCACGCCGAGGCCCCAGAGCTCCATGTCCGGCGTGGCGGGAAAGTAGCGGAAGTAGTCGCTGGCAGGTGAGGTCATTTTCCGTATGCGAATGATCAATAGCCCCATTTCCAAAGCGCTGGCCATTCGATAGTTTACGGGGATGAAAAACACTCCGGTTCGCGTTGGGCTTTTTGGGATCGGCTTGGACACTTACTGGCCGCAGTTCGCGGGCTTGAAGGAACGGTTGGAAGGCTATCTCGGCGAAGTGAGCGCGAAGCTTGGCCGGCCGGGCGTGGAAATCGTCAACCTCGGGCTGATCGATTCGCCGGAAAAAGCGATGGACGCGGGGCACCAGTTCCGCCGTGAGGATGTGGACATTATTTTCCTCCACGTCACCACTTACGCGCTTTCCTCCACGGTGCTGCCGGTCGTCCGCCGGGCGAAGGTTCCGGTGATCATCCTGAACCTGGCGCCCGAGGCGGCGATCGATTACGCGAAGTTCAATAAAATGGGCGACCGCACGGCGATGACCGGCGAGTGGCTCGCGCATTGCTCGGCGTGTCCGGTGCCGGAAATCGCGAATGTCTTCAAGCGCGCGCGCATTCCTTTCGAACAAATCACCGGCATGCTGCACGACGATCCGGAGTGTTGGGACGAGGTGGACGCGTGGATCGATGCCGCCCGCGTCGCCCATGTGATGTCGCACAACCGGCTCGGTCTGATGGGGCATTATTACAATGGCATGCTCGACATTTATTCCGACACCACGCTCCAGTGCGCGACCTTCGGCGGGCATCTTGAAATCGTGGAGGTCGACGAGCTCGCGGCGATGCGGCGTGATGTTAGCGATGAGGACATCGCCGCGCGGGTGGCGCTTTTCCGGGAGCAATTCGACGTGCAGGACGATTGCTCGCAGGAGGAACTGGAGCGCGCGGCCCGCACTTCCGTCGCGCTGGACCGGCTGGTCGCGGAGCACGATCTCGGGTCGCTGGCCTACTATTACATGGGCACCGGCAACGTGGACAACGAAGACGCCATCAGCTCGATCATTCTCGGAAATTCCCTGCTAACCGCCCGCGGCATCCCGGTCGCCGGCGAATACGAAGTGAAGAACGCGCAGGCGATGAAGATCATGGACAGCTTCGGCGCGGGTGGTTCATTCACCGAATATTACGCGATGGATTGGAAGGAGGACGTAGTGCTCATGGGCCACGACGGACCCGGCCACATCGCCATCGCGGAGGGGAAAACCAAGGTGCGGCCGCTCGATGTCTATCACGGCAAGGTCGGCGGCGGATTGTCCGTCGAGATGTCGGTGAAGCACGGGCCGGTCACGCTGCTCTCGGTCGTCGAGACCGGGGACGGGCGGCTCAAGCTGCTGGTCGCCGAGGGCGAATCGGTCCCCGGCCCGGTGCTGGAAATCGGCAACACGAACAGCCGCTACAAGTTCGGCATCGGCGCCCGGCGCTTCACCAACGACTGGAACGCGCAAGGCCCCGCGCACCATTGCGCGGTAGGGGTGGGGAACCTGGCCGGAAAAATCGAAAAGCTCGGGCGTTTGCTCGGGGTGGAGACGGTTCGGGTCTGCTGATGCCTTGAGGCGACGCGAAAATGGCGGCTTTCCGGCCGCCTCCGGTCTTGCGCGATTGCCCGGCGGCCGTTAAACGTCCGCCCGCATGGCCACGATTAATTCCAATTTCCTCAAGCTCAAAGCCGGTTACCTGTTCCCCGAAATCGCCCGCCGGGTGCGCGTTTACACCGAGCAAAACCCTGACAAGGCCGCCCGCATCATCCGTTGCGGCATCGGCGACGTGACCGAGCCGCTGCCGCAGGCCGTGGTCAAGGCCATGCATGAAGGCGTGGATGAAATGGCCAGTCGCGAAACGTTCAAGGGCTATGGCCCGGAGCAAGGTTACGAGTTCCTCCGCCAGGCGATCGTGGACAACCAGTTCGCCAATCTCGGCATCTCCGCCGACGAGGTCTTCATCTCGGACGGCTCGAAGTGCGACACCGGCAACATCCTCGACATCTTCGGCAAGGGCAACGTCATCGCCATCACCGATCCCGTCTATCCGGTTTACGTCGATACCAACGTGATGGCCGGCAACACCGGCGACGCCGATGAAAAGGGCGCCTACGCCGGCCTGCTCTATCTTCCCTGCAACGCCGCGAACAAGTTCGTCGCCGACGTTCCCAAAGAGCACGCGGATCTCATTTACCTCTGTTTCCCGAACAACCCGACCGGCGCCGTGGCCACCCGCGCGCAACTCGAAGCCTGGGTGAAATACGCCAAGGCGAACGATGCGATCATCCTCTTCGACGCCGCCTACGAGGCCTTCATCCAGGACCCGGAAATCCCGCGCTCCATCTTCGAAATCGAAGGCGCGAAGGATGTCGCCATCGAGTTCCGCAGCTTTTCGAAAAACGGAGGCTTCACCGGCGTCCGTTGCGCCTACATCGTCATCCCGAAAACCGTTAGTGGCAAGTCGGACACCGGCGAGCGCATCCCGCTCCACCAGCTCTGGAGCCGCCGCCACAGCACCAAGTTCAACGGTGCCAGCTACCCGGTCCAGAAAGCCGCCGCCGCCGTGTTTTCCCCCGAAGGCAAACAACAAGTCGCCGCGCTCATCGAGCACTACATGGGTAACGCCAAGCTCCTCCGCGAAGCCGCCGCCGCCGCCGGACTGCCGGTCTTCGGCGGTGAAAACGCGCCCTACGTCTGGGTCGGCTGCCCCGCCGGATTGAGCTCGTGGGACATGTTCGACAAAATGTTAGGCGAAGCCCAGGTCGTCATCACCCCCGGCTCCGGCTTCGGCTCCGCCGGCGAGGGCTACTTCCGCATCTCCGCCTTCAACTCGCGTGCGAATGTCGAGGAAGTCTGCCGCCGCTTGAAAGCGTTGGTGGCTTGATGTGGCGGCGGTTTGCAACCGCCATGCCAAACAAGAGATGAAGGGCTTGGCGGTCTGTTCTGGCGCATCACCGCGCTTTCGGATAGCAGTCGCCTATGAGCGCTGCTGATCCGGCCGATCCTACTCCCAGCCCCGCGCAAAACCGGGCGTTGTTTCCCGGACGTTTGTTCCTTTGGGGAATCGGATTCTGGATCCTGCTATGGATTTCCTCAATATTGGTCGAGGTCGGATTGCAGGTTGATCTGAAAGACCGCCCCGGCATGATGCTTGGAGTGGGTTCCGGCTCCCTTGTCGTTACGCTGAACCATCAAGATGTTCGCCAGGCGAGCGCCATCCAGCGGGAAGGGCCTTTCTTCATTTGGTCGGGCCGCAACCGACGTCTCCATTCCGAACATCCTGAATTTCTGTTCGCACGGCTGGGGTGCATGATGACCATGAGAAACATCCAATGTGCTATGCGGAGCTATTGGGGAATGCATGCCTTGAACTCGGGAGACCTCATTCCATGGGATGAGATCTTCGGGCCGAGGAAATTTCTTCCCTCCTCCTGTCGAACATGCCCGAGCAGGCAAGACTACATCCTGGATGCCCGCATTCCCGCCGAGTATCAGCTTGTGGTGAAATGCCGGAACCCAGAACATCAACGGCGGGTGAAGAGGATCGACACCTCAGGCTGGTAAGGCGGAATTCACGACCACTTCACGCCACGTTCGGTGATTGTGTTGACGTGGCCAAAGCCAAGATAGAATCGGAGGCGCCCGCGCGATTGCGGTATCGCGGTCCGCTCGTTCTCGAAAAACTGCGGCTTCACTGGCTTTCGTCAAATGGACCTCATCCTGCGGACGCGTTTCCTGCCACTTGATCCAGCACCGGTTCCGGGCGATGGTAGCTGCGATGAAAACACTCGCCATCGCATTTGCCATTTTCACCGGGTGCGTCGTCGCGGCGGAACCCGTGACCGTGCCGGCCGAGGCCGCGGCCACTTGGCTGGCCGCCACGCCCGCCGCGCGGATTCTCGACGTGCGGACGCGGGAGGAATTCGCCACCGGCCACCTCGCCAAGGCGGTTTTGATCCCGTGGACGGACAAGGATTTCGCCACCCGCGCGGCGAAAGAACTCGATCCGGGCAAGCCGCTGCTGGTTTACTGCCGCAGCGGCCGCCGCAGCGCGGAAGCCGCCGCCGCCCTCGTCAAACTCGGATTCGCCGACGTCCGTCAGATTGAAGGCGGCATCGTCGCCTGGGAAAAAGCCGGCAAGCCGATCGTCAAGCCCGAGTAATTCCATCCATTCCATGAAGTTTCCATTCCTGAAAATATTTTCAAATTTTCCGAGCCTTACCCTCCACTTGTTCCACCCTTCCGGCTAAAGTTCACAAATCCCCAAATATATCCGAACATGATTATTGAACTCGACGAAGCAAATTTCCAATCCGAAGTGCTCGACTCCCCTCTGCGGAGAAACTCAACCTGGGCAAACCGTGAATTTTAAGAATGTGAGCTTGGACACATCGGTGGTCCTTCGCTTGTTGGTGGGCGTTCCGGCGGATCAGGCGAGAGTTGCCAGGGAATTCGTGACCCATCGGCTTGCAGGGAACGATTCGCTGCATATTTCAGACATCGTCCTCGCAGAAGCTTACTTCGCCCTGCAAACTTTCTACAAGATTCCTAAAAGCGAAGCCCTTGAAATGATTTCGCTACTGTCAGCAGGGGGCGGCTTCACCATCAGCCGGAATGCCGCCGATGTTCTCGCACTCCCGGACCTGAGCTCCGCGAAACCGGGGGTTGTGGATCGCTTGATCCATGGCGCGAGTCACGGCCAAGGCCACACGCTCGTTACTTTTGAAAAAGCCGCCAAAATGCTGGCCACCACCCACGTCCTGCAAGCCTGACTCTTCACGGACCTCGGAATTCATTTCTCGTGCTCGTCCAGCCTCCAGCCCCGGATTTGTTTTCCCGCGCCTTTTTGCGGCTGAAATCCTCCTCGCTTTTTTAGACGAGCCAAAAGCTCTTCCCCCTTGCCCGGCACGCCGCTTCATGCTTGCCTCCCGCCCTCATGAAAATCGTCGTCGCTTACTCCGGTGGTCTTGACACCTCCGTTCTCCTTCTCTGGCTCAAGGCTAAATACAACGCGGAAATCATCGCCTATTGCGCCGATGTCGGCCAGGGCGACGAGCTCGACGGCCTCGAAGCCAAGGCGCTCTCCACCGGTGCCTCCAAGTGCTTCATCGGCGACCTCAAGGAAGACTTCGCCGCCAACTACATTTTCCCGATGATCCAGGCCGGCGCGATTTATGAAGGCCGCTACCTGCTCGGCACCTCGATCGCCCGCCCCTGCATCACCCACGACATGATCAAGGTCGCCCTCGCCGAAGGGGCCGATGCCATCGCCCACGGAGCCACCGGCAAAGGCAACGACCAGGTCCGCTTCGAGCTCTCCGCCGCCGCCCTCGCGCCCAACGTCAAGTGCATCGCCCCGTGGCGCGACGCCGAGTTCCGCAAGGAATTCCCCGGCCGTGCCGAAATGATCGCCTACGCCGAGGCCAACAACATCCCGATCAAGGCCTCCATGAAGAAGCCCTACTCGATGGACCGCAACCTCCTCCACATCTCCTTCGAGGCCGGAGCCATGGAAGACCCGTGGTATGACGCCACCACCCCGGCCGATACCGATATGTATGTGCTTTCCGTTTCCCCGGAAGACGCCCCCGACCAGGCCGAATACATCCAGATCCTGTTCGAAAAAGGCAACGCCATCGGCCTCAAGCACGACAATCTTTGCGCCCTCCTCGGCGAGTTGGGCGACGTGAAATCCACCGGCCAGCAAGACGGCTACTCGCTCTTCACGCCCTACGGCATCATGCGCGTGCTCAACCTGCTTGGCGGTCGCAACGGCATCGGCCGCGTGGACATCGTGGAAAACCGCTTCGTCGGCATGAAATCCCGCGGCATCTACGAAACCCCCGGCGGCACCATCCTGCTCGCGGCCCACCGCGACCTCGAAACCCTCGTCGTCGACCGCGAGTCCATGCACATCCGCGACAGCCTCATCCCCAAATACGCCCAGTTGGTTTATAACGGATTCTGGTTCGCCCCCGAGCGTGTCGCCATCCAGGCCCTCGTCACCGAGACGCAAAAAACCGTCACCGGCGAGGTCCGCATGAAGCTCTACAAAGGCAACGTCATGCAAGCCGGTCGCCGCTCGCCGTTCAGCATGTATTCCGAAGCCGTCGCCACCATGGAAGGCGGCCAGGAAGAAGCCTACAACCAAGACGACGCCACCGGGTTCATCGCCCTCAACGCCCTCCGCCTCAAGGCCACCGCCCGCCAGGGCAAATAAGGGGAGGGGACGAATGGCGCGCGGTGAAGCCGTATTCAGATAGACAGTGGCTGGCGCGTCTCGCGCCCGCCCGTTGTCGGGGCTTCGCGCCAGTTGTGTCCGGCATCTTATCTGCTCACGCGCGCGGCAACGAAAACCCGCCATGGTCCGTTAGGTCGTGCCGGCACAATCCTCGCGGTGCCGCGTAAATCCAAAACCGACCTGAGCCATGTCTCCCGCCTCCGGGGATTCAAGCTGCTGGAGCGATTTCAGGAGGCTTTCGCCGGACTCGA
>NZ_JBIKBQ010000149.1:0-8358 GCF_058122085.1 Luteolibacter sp.
CCTGGGATCCGCCGCGGCGACCGGTGATCGCCGCCACGGCTCAATACTCCCGCTTGAGCAGGTGGCTGGCGATTTCCTCCAGACGCGCGGCCTTGGCGCCGAACGGCTTGAGCGCGTCCATCGCGGCTTTCGTGAGCCGCGCGGCTTCCTTGCGGGACGCGTCGAGCCCGAGGATGGCGGGGTAGGTGGACTTCTCCACGGCCTGGTCCTTGCCCGCGGTCTTGCCTAACATCTCGGTGCTCTGGGTCACGTCGAGGATGTCGTCGATGACCTGGAAGGCGAGGCCGAGCGCGTGGCCGAAAAGGGTGAGCGCCTGGAGCTTGGCGGGAGTGGCGTTGGAGGTCATCGCGCCGAGCCGCAGGGAGGTGGTGAGGAGCGCGGCGGTCTTCGCCTCGTGGATGCGGACGAGGTCGCGCTTGGTGAGTTTTTTCCCTTCGCCTTCCAAGTCCATCACCTGCCCGCCGATGAGTTTGCGGCTGCCGCCGGTTTCCGCCAGCTCGGCGATGTAGTCGCGGGTGCCGTAGCGCTTGGTCGGAGTGGTTCGGGCGAGCACGACGAACGATTCCGTTAGCAGCGCGTCGCCGCAAAGCACGGCCATGCCCTCGCCATAAACCTTGTGGCAGGTCGGCCGGCCGCGGCGCAGGTCGTCGTCATCCATCGCCGGGAGATCGTCGTGGACGAGCGAGTAGGTGTGCATCAGCTCCACCGCGCAGGCCGGGGCGAGGGCGTTGGAAATTTCGCCGCCGCAGGCTTCCGCGGCTGCCAGGCAGAGCACGGGGCGCAAGCGCTTGCCGCCGGCGAAGACGCTGTAGCGCATCGCCGCGTGGATCGTGGCCGGGCGTTCCTTCGCCTTCGGCAAAAAGGCGTCCATCGCCGCGTCCGTTTCCGCGGCGCGGGTGGCGAGGTAGGTTTTGAGGTTCACGGATTTCAGAGGATTTCCGCGATCTGCACGGCGTTGAGCGCGGCGCCCTTGCGGACCTGGTCGCCCACCACCCAGAGGTCGAGCGCGTTGTCGAAGACGAGGTTCTTGCGGATGCGGCCGACGAGGCAGTCGTCCTTGCCGGTGGTGTCGAGCGGCACCGGGAAGATTTTGTTAGCCGGGTCGTCGACCACTTGGATGCCGGGCTTGCCGGCGTAGGCGGCGCGCGCGGCGGCGACATCGACCGGGCGCTCGAACTGGGCGGTGATGGAAACCGAGTGCGACCGATAGACCGGCACCCGCACGCAGGTGCAGGACACCCGCAGTTCCGGCAGGTTCATGATTTTCCGGCCTTCGTGGAGCATCTTCATCTCTTCCTTGGTGTAGCCGTTCTCGGTGAAGCTATCCACCTGCGGGATCACGTTGAAGGCGATCTGGCGCGGATAGACTTTCGGTGAGAACGGCTGGCCGTTGGCGATGGCCCGCATCTGCTCCTCCAGCTCGACGATGCCTTGCGCGCCGGAGCCGGAGACCGCCTGATAGGTCGAGGCGATGATCGAGCGCAGGCCGAACGCCCGGTGCAGGGGCGCGAGCGCCATCAGCGAGATGATCGTCGTGCAGTTCGGGTTGGCGATGATGTTGCGCGGGTGGTTTTTGGCGGCTTCCGGATTGATTTCCGGCACGACGAGCGGCACGTCCGCTTCCATCCGGAAGGCGGAGGAGTTGTCGATGACCACCGCGCCGGCGGCTGCGGCGGAGGGGCCGAATTCCAGGGAGATCCCGCCGCCCGCGCTGAAGAGCGCGATGTCGATGCCGGCGAAGGAATCGTGGGTGAGTTCCTGGACGGTGATTTCCTCGCCGCGGAAGGTCATCTTTTTCCCGGCGGACCGCGCCGAAGCGAGCAAGGTCAGTTTGGTCAGCGGGAAATTCCGCTGTTCGAGGCAAAGGAGCATTTCTACGCCGACGGCACCCGTCGCACCAACGATCGCTACATGGGGATGATTCATGGGATAAAAAGCCGGCGGTTTCTCACCGGGGCGCGGAGCATACCGAGATCCGCCGCGCTGGCAATCGATTCGTTTTCGGATCATCCGGCCGCGTTTCTATTTCAAAAACAGCCGGCCGATGACTTCCGCGGCGAGCGTGTGGCCGCGGAGGTTGGGGTGGTTCGGCTGGCTGAGAAGGTCGGTCTGCGGAGTGCCTTTGGCGACCTCGGCCTGCCAGGCGGCGAAGACGTCGGCGAGCAGGACGTTTTCCTCCTTGGCGACGCGGCGGATGATTTCGGCGCACTGGCAGAGCGGGTCCTGGGGATCGGCGAGGTTCGCGGCGGAGTCGCCGGTGGGGGTGATGAGCACGACGGGGACGCGGTGCTTTTTCGCCGAGACGGCCATGGACCGCCAGGCGGCCTCGACTTCGCCGGGCGGCTTTTTGCGGTCGTTGAGCGCGTAGTCGATGAAGATGCAATCCGGACGGTGGCAGAGCACGTCGCGCTCGAAGCGGGCGGCCCCGGCGATGCTGTTTTCGCCGCCGATGGAGGTGAGGATCACGTTGATGACGGCATGGGGGTAGCGGCGTTTCAAATCTTGATAGACCAGCTGCGGATAGGACTCGAAGGGCTTCACCTCCGGGGTCTTGTGGTAGCCGGAAGGCACGCTGTGGCCGTGGAAGACGAGGTTGATCGTCCGGTTTTGGGGCCACTTTTTTTGAAGCTCGGCAAGCAGGGCGGGCGGGAGCTCCGCGGCGGCGCGTGCGGTTGGCGGGCCGGTCTGCCCGCTGGCGAAGTGGCTGAGCGAGAGCAGGATGGCGAGGAGCTTGGAAAAGCGGCGGAAGGCGGATCGTCGGGGCGGGCTCGGATGCATGACGTCCACGAATACGCGGCGGGTGGGAAGCATCTTGCGTCGCGCGGCGTCGTGGTTTAGTGACCCGTCATGCCCGACACCGTTTCATTTTCCTGCGCCCTCGTCACCGGCGCTTCCTCCGGTCTGGGCGAGGAGTTCGCCTTTCAGATCGCGCCGCGGGTAGGCACGCTGGTATTGGTGGCGCGTCGCGAGACGTTGTTGGAGCAACTGGCGGATCGCATCCGCGCGGCGTTCCCGCGCGTGGCGGTGGCGGTTTTCGCGGTCGATTTGAACCGCGCGGCCGGGCGTGACGAGCTGGTGGCGACCTTGGCCGAGAGAGGATTGCTGCCGGATTTGCTGGTCAACAACGCGGGTCTGGGAGATTACGGCGAGTTCATTTCCTCGGATTGGGGAAAACTCCAGTCGATGCTCTGCGTCAACATCGAGGCGCTCACGCATCTCACCCACGCGCTGGTCCCGGAAATGATCCGGCGGGGCGGCGGAGCGATCGTCAACGTGAGCTCGCTGGCCAGTGTGATTCCGATTCCGGACTTCGCGGTGTATGCGGCGACCAAGGCGTATGTGACGAGTTTCTCGGAGGCGCTGCGGATCGAGCTGCGGGAGCACCGGATTTCCGTGCTCGCGGTGTGTCCGGGGCCGGTGCGCACCGAGTTCGGGCAAGTCGCCCGGCGTGGCGGGGACTCGCCGGAAATCCCTGCGAGGAAGTCGTTTTACGTGCCGAAGGAGCAGGTCGTGGCCGAGTCGCTGGCGGCGGTGGACCGCAAGGCCGCGCGGGTCTATCCGGGGCTGAGGACGGCGGCGGCGGCGCTGGCCTTGTGCGCCTTGCCGATGGTGGTGCTTCGTTTCGCGCTGGGATTCCGGCCGCGGAAGAATCACTGATGGGGGGAACCGAGGGGGGGGGGCAGAAATTTCGACAAATTACCTGTAGTCGCTCTTATCGCCGAGAAATGGCTGGAGCCGTCCGTTCAGATAGAGGCATCCCCGGTGCGCCGCGAGGGCTTCCGCCGTCCAACTTTTCAAGTCGTTGGAGCGCGGCATTCATTCGGCGAGGTCGGTTCAGGACCTGGATGTCCCGCAACCCTATCCGTCCACCCCGGACAAAACCTGTCCGCGTTTGAATTTCTCCGCATGAATTCATCTGAGGTGGGCGGATGATGCGGTCGGGGATGAGCGGGGTTTGGCCACGGGTTTTGTTGGAGTAGAGGCCGTAAGAGCGGACGGTTTGCTGGCCTTTGGGCCGAAGGTGGGACGGTGGAACTTTTCGGAGGTCGCTTTTCGATACCCCGATTGCTTCCGATAAATCCTAGCGTCGCATCACCATCCGCGCTAAATCTCACGCCATGAGCGATTCGATCTCCGAGCTGACAGCCCAAATCCAAACCTTCGTGGACGCCCGCGAGTGGCGGAAATATCACAACGCCAAGGACCTCGCCGTGGCCATCGCCGCCGAAGCCGGCGAGCTGATGCAGCATTTCGTCTGGCAGCAGGAAGAGCAGATCGAGAAACGGTTGGAGAAAAACCGCGAGGAAATCGCCTCCGAGATCGCCGACGTCGCCATCCTGCTTTTTGAGTTCGCCGACAATCTCGGCATGAATCTCGGCGAGGTCATGCAGGCGAAAATCGCCCGCAACGACGTCCGCTATCCGGTGGAGAAATCCCGCGGCAACAACCTGAAATACTCCGAACTGTGAGCGACGACGAATCCCCGCGCCCGCCGCGGCGCAAGCGTTACAGCGGGAAAAACCCCCGGCGTTTCGAGGACAAATACAAGGAGCACGATCCCGCGCGCTACGGCGAGACCATCGCCAAGGTCATCGCGTCCGGCAAGACCCCCGCGGGTTCGCACATTCCCATCCTCACGGAAGAATGCCTCGCCGCCCTCCAATTAGAGGCCGGCATGGCCGGCGTGGACGCGACGCTCGGCTACGGCGGCCACGCTTCGAGGATTCTTGAGAAGATCGCTCCTGACGGAAAACTCATCGGCCTCGATCTCGATCCCTTGGAACTTCCGAAAACCGTCGCCCGCCTCCGCGGCTTGGGTTACGGCGAGGATCGTTTCGAAGCCGTGCGGTCCAACTACGCCGGCATCGCCAAGGCTCTGGCGGAACGCGGTCTGTCGGAGGTGGATTTCGTCTTCGCCGATCTCGGCTGCTCCTCGATGCAGTTCGACGATCCGTCCCGCGGCTTCAGTTTCAAAGCCGCCGGACCGCTCGACATGCGGATGAATCCAGGCCGCGGCCTGTCCGCTGCCGACTGGCTGGCGAAAATCAGCGCCGAGAAACTCGAAACCGCCCTCCACGAACACGCGGACGAACCCCGCGCCGAGTCGCTCGCGCTCGCGCTGGCGGGCCGCTCGTTTCCCGACACCCTCGCGCTCGCCCGCGCGATCCGCGAGTCCGTCCGCGTGAGCAACGAGGATGAGCGGGAGCTCACCGTGCGTCGGGTTTTTCAGGCAGTTAGAATCGCGGTGAACGAGGAATTCACCGCGCTCGACGCGTTTCTCCGGGTCTTGCCCAAGTGCCTGAAGCCAGGCGCGCGCGCGGCCATTCTGACCTTCCACTCGGGCGAGGACCGCCGCGTGAAACAATCGATGAAGGTGGGCGTCCGCGACGGGATTTATTCTGAAATGAGCGAGGGCACCATCACCGCCGGCCCGGAAGAGCGGCGCTTGAACCCGAGAAGCAGCTCCGCCAAACTGCGCTGGGTCACCCGGATGTGACGGGGTTTGCCCGACAGGGAGATCGCCACGGGCCGCAAGAGGGCTTGATCCAACGAAGGTAATCCGCAAGTTTAACGGCCTGAAAGCACTGCTGACACTTCATGAGATCCGCAAATCCTTCGGGGCCGTCCGCGCGCTCCGGGGCGTCTCGTTCGAATTGCGGCCGGGAGAAGTCCATGCCCTGCTAGGCGAGAACGGCGCGGGTAAATCCACGCTCATCAAGGTCATCACCGGTGCCCACCCACCCGACGGCGGCACGCTGGTGGTGGCGGGCGAGGAAGTCCACCACCTCACGCCGTCCAAGGCGCGGGAGCTGGGAATCGCCTGCATTTACCAACAGCCCGCGCTTTTTCCCGACCTCACCGTCGCGGAAAACATCGGGCTGCGATTGAAAAAAACCGGGCTCTTCAGCCGCGTCTCCTGGACCGGCCAGCGGACCCGCGCCACCGAGTTGCTCCACCGCATCGGCGCGGAAATTTCGCCCGATGCCGAGGTGCAGTCGCTGTCGATGCCCGAGCAGCAACTGGTCGAAATCGCCTGCGCGCTGGGTTCCGGCGCGCGCATCGTGGTGATGGACGAGCCGACCGCCTCGCTGACCCAGAAGGAGCAGCACCTGCTCTTCAAAGTCGTCCGCGACCTGCGCGACAGCGGGGTGGGGGTGGTTTACATTTCCCACCGGTTGGAGGAAATTTTCGCGCTCGCCGACCGCGTCACCGTGTTGCGCGATGGCGAGAGCGTCGGCACTAACACAGTCGAATCGCTGAATGAATCCCAGATGATCCAGCTGATGGTCGGCCGCGAGGTGTCGTCGATCTATCCGCCGTCGGAAAGCGAGCCCGGCAAGACGGTGCTGTCATTGAAAAATCTCGGCTGCACCGAAAGCGGCGTGAATGGAGTGACACTCGATGTCCGGGCCGGGGAAATCGTCGGGATGGCCGGCCTCGTCGGCGCGGGCCGCACCGAGCTCGCGCGAATCCTCTTCGGCATCACCCCGGCGGATTCGGGAGAAATTTTGCTCAACGGCGAGAGGATTTCCATCACCAGTCCACGTGAAGCGATCGCCCGCGGCATCGCCTACGTGCCGGAAGACCGCCGCCGCCACGGGGTGATTCTGGAAATGCCGGTATCCCAAAACATGACGATGGCGATCCAGCCGACCTTGTTCCCCGGCGGCTGGTTGCGGCTCAAGGCCGAGTCGTTGTTAGTCCGCGAATTCATCCGCGACCTCGGCATCAAGACCAGCGTCCCGGAAGCACCAGGGGGCAGCCTGAGCGGCGGGAACCAACAGAAAGTCAGCGTCGCCCGCTGGCTCGCGACGAAGCCGAAACTCCTCATCCTCGACGAGCCGACCCAAGGCGTGGACGTCGGCGCGAAGAGCGAGATCCACAGGATCATCCGCCAGCTCGCCAAGGAAGGCCTCGCGGTGCTGATGATTTCCAGCGACCTGCCGGAAGTGCTCGGCATGAGCGACCGCGTCGCCGTGATGCGCGGTGGCAAGCTGGTGGAAATCATCGCCCGGGAAAACGCGGACGCGCACTCGGTGATGGCCGCCGCCCTTGGAACCAACGGTAGAGACGCCGCCTGAATGAACAAGTATTCCCGCGAAATCACGGTGGCCGCGGCGCTGGCTTTGTTGATGGTGGCATTGGCGGTTTTCGCGCCGCACTTTTTCCAATGGCAGCCCTTCATCTCGCGGCTCACCTCGCAGATGCCCGCGCTGGTCGCCGCCATCGGCATCGCGCTGATCATCATTTGCCGGCAGATCGATATTTCCATCGGCGCGCAGTTCAGCATGTGCGCGATCGTCGCCGGAGTGACGGCGGCGTCGGGCTTGCCGCTGGGCGTGGCGATTTTTGCGGCGCTCGGAGCGGGAGCTTTGATGGGCGCATTGAACGGCGTTTTTGTGGCGTATCTCGGGCTGCCGAGCATCGTGGTCACGCTCGCGACAATGGTCACCTGGCAGGAAGCGCTGCGCCTCTGGCAGCAGGGGCGCTTGTTCACGCTCCCGGCCGGCGTCCAATGGTTCGGCCTCAGCCAGCCTGCCGGACAAGCGGTGGTCATTTCGCTCACCTTCGTCCTGCTGGCGGCCGCGGCCTGGGCGATGAGAAATCTATCCGGCGGACGCTTCATCCACGCCACCGGCACCGACGCCGAAGCCGCGCGCCTCGCGGGCATCGATCCCAAGCGCACCACCTTCGGCGTCTTCGTCCTGATGGGCCTGCTGTCCGGCCTCGCGGCGGTGCTGAACCTCGTGCAATCGCCGCAAGTGCAGCCGAATTGCGGCGACGGGCTGGAGCTGAAAACCATCGCCGCCGCCGTCGTCGGCGGAGTCGCCATCCGCGGCGGACGCGGGACGCTGGTCGGCGTTCTGCTAGGCATGATGCTGCTCGCCAACGTGAACCCGGCGCTCACCCATTTCCATCAGCCGCCGTATTGGGAGAAGGCGATCCAGGGCCTGGTCATCCTGCTCGCCGTGATGGCCGACGGTCTCCGCAACCGAAAGAAAACGAGATCATGACGCTTCCTTTCAAATCCTCGCTCGCCCGTCATGAAACGGTGCTTTTGCTGGTGATCGTGCTCGAAGTGGTGCTCTTCAACGCGCTCGGCCAGCGCTTCCTCACCGGCGGAAACATTTCCAACATCTTCCGTCACTCGGTGGAAATCGGCCTGCTCGCGCTTGCCATGACGCCGGTCATCCTCACTGGCGGCATCGATCTATCCGTCGGCTCGATGATGGGCCTGTGCGCGGTGCTCTTCGGTATGATGGTAAACACGCTCGGCCTCGATCCGTGGCTGGCAGGTCTCGCTGCGATCACCATTGGAGCTCTCGGCGGCGGCTTGAACGCGGTGCTCATCACCCG
>NZ_JBIKBQ010000150.1:0-8009 GCF_058122085.1 Luteolibacter sp.
TCTGCGTCCGATGATGGAAAATCTCCGCGCGGGAAAATTGGCAGCAACGATCCAGCTCGACGTCATCGAGGCCGCACGAACCGCCGCCGCGAAGGACGCGAAAATCGCCAGTTTGCTCGCCGAACACGACGCATCAGCCAGTGCCGAGTCGTCCGTCGCCCTCGAAGGCGGCGATGCGGAACGCGGCAAATCGCTCTTCCTCGGCCACACTGCCGCGATGTGTTCCAAATGCCACGCGCTCGAAAACGCAGGCCAACAAATCGGCCCCTCACTCGCAGGCGTCGCCACCCGCCTGACCCGCGCCGAGCTTCTCGAATCCATGCTCGATCCCCAGGCCAAAGTCGCGCCCGGCTACGGCATCCAAATCCTCGAACTCAACGACGGCACCACCGTCACCGGCACCCAAATGTCCGAATCGAACGAAGCCATCGTGATCAAAAGCCCCGACGGAAAACTCACCACCCATCCCAAAGCCACCGTCAAGACCGCCGGCAAACCCATCGGCGTGATGCCACCGATGAAGGCCCTCCTGACCACCCGCGAGATGCGGGACTTGGTGGAATTTCTCTCCTCGTTGAACGACGCGGAATAGCTCCGCACGAGCCCACTACACATCTTTATGCGTATTGACGGTTTTCAAGGAAAGCTGTCTTGATCTTCACCTATGTCGTATGAATACACCCTGCCAGGCCGCAAGTTCCTTGCCGCTTCGATTTCAGCCCTGGGTCTTGCTCCAATGACCTGGTTGCGCGCCCAGCAAGCGTCACCCAAAGACGAAATCACCATCGGCGTCGTCGGTTGTGGCAACCAGGGCTGCGGTGTGATGAACAATTTCCTCAATATACAGGGCGTCCGCGTGGTCGCCGTCTGCGATGTGGATGCCGGCCAAAAGGACCGGGCAAAGGCCCATGTGGACAACTTCTACAAGAATCAGGATTGCAAATCCTACCCGCATTACGGCGACTTGATGCAACATCCGGGGCTGGATGCCGTGCTCATCGGCACGCCCGACCACATGCACGCCACCGTCGGCATCGCGGCGGCGAATGCGGGCAAGCACGTTTACGGCGAGAAACCTTTCACCTGGGGTCTGCGCGAGGGCCGTTTGCTCAATGACGCGATCACGAAAAACAAGGTCGTCTGGCAGACCGGCTCGATGCAGCGTTCCATGGGTGAGTTCCGCCGTTTCCGCGCGCTGATCCAGAACAACACCTTCGGAAAAATCACCCGCATCGAATGCGGCACGCCGGGCGGCGCGCAGATCTCTCCAAACGCGCAGGAAGACAAATGGCCTGAAATGATCGACAAGCCACCTTCCCATCTCGACTGGGCCGGCTATTGCGGACCGGTCAAGGATTTCCCTTATCATCCGATGATCCACACCTGGAACTGGCGCTGGCACACCAGCTTCGGCGGTGGCAATCTGATGGACTGGGTGGGCCACCATGTGGACAACGCGCTGTGGGCGATGGGCTTCGACCGCACCGGCCCGGTCAAGGTGGAAGGCAGCAGCACACTCGGCGATCACAAGTTCTTCAACGTCTATCAGAAATACTCCTACAAGGGCACTTTCGCGGACGGCAGGGTCATCGAGGTCGGCACCGATTTCACCCACGGCGCTCATTTCGGACACGGCGTCAAGGTCACCGGTGAAAACGGCTGGATGTTTGCGAACCGCGGCGTCCTCGAGGCATCCGACCGCGAAATGCTGCGCAATGTCCCGGCCGATTTCGACACCAAGCCGCCGAGCCATACCCAGGACTGCAAGGAGTTTGCTTTCTGCGGGAGGCCCCTGAAAGAGCCAATGCGTCGGCCCGGCCTGCCTGTCGTCTTGTCCGCCGTCTTGTCCGCCATAGCCTCCGGCGACGGTGGAAGCTTTAGCGAAGGAGGAAGCCTTCTTGGCCTTCGTAGCTTCAGCGAAGTAGGCGGCATAGACTGGAGGGCGGGGAAATGGGGGTTGTTTTCATCGTCCCGTCAGCGGAAGAAGGGACAATAAGGTCCCTCCTCCTTATTTTGCAAATCCTCACGCGCTACGGGGAGGTTTAGGCGCAGGGGCAGTCAAGGCTCACCCACCACGCGGCGGACCCGGAAAAATTTCTGCGTCACACCGGGCTGTGGGGCGGGGAGGAGGATGGCTTCCCTCGATTCGCCTGCCCAGATCACTTCCCCGTGATCGGTGAACCCGCTCGTCAGGTCGTCCGAGGTCTGGACTTGGTAGAACGCGCCGCGGGTGGCATTCCAGTCGAGCTGGAAGCCGCCGGAACTGTCGTTCTGCAAGCGGGCCGAGAAGGGTTCGCTGGCGATGCTGCCGTCGTAGTATTTCAGGGCGAGGTTCCATGACAGGATGCCGCACTGCGAGCCGATGACGCGTCCCGGCCCGTCGTCGGCGGGCACGTGGATGCCGCCGTAGATCCGCGAGAGGCCGGCTTGGTCGGCGGCGTCGTAGTAGGTCGCCCACTGCAGGACGATGTCGTCGCTCGGGCCAGTGTCGGTCTTGAGAAAAACATTCCGGGAGGCGGTGAAGGTGGAGAGGCCGCCGGGGAAATACTCGCTGCCGGTGAATCTCACCATGACCTCGGCGGCGGCGCGGCTGAAGGTGCTGTGGCCGGAGACAAAGCCCGGAAAGGCCGGGGTGACGAAGGTGTCTTTCTGATAGGGCAGCCAGTCCACGGCGCGAATCCAATGCACGCCGGCGGGCAGGATTTTCGCGGTCCACGCCCGGATGGCGATTTCCCCCGGATGGTCGGCGAGGTGGGCGTGGCGCTCGCCGGGAGCGGTGGAACTGGCGGTGATGAGCTCGACCAAGCCGGCCACGAGCGGGAGTCCCTGCGAGTCATAGGAAGGGCCGCCGGGGTCGGACGATTGGCCGCGCCCGCCCATGTGGCGGATGGCGCTGATCGGGCGGGAGGAGTTGTAAACCCGCTTGCAGCCCCAGGCGCAAATGGCGGCGTCGTGCACCGCGCCGTTGAGGGCGAGGTAGAGTTTCACATCCCACTCCAGCGGGTCGAGGGTGGGGCCGCCGCCGCCGATTTTCCGCAGGAATCCGGGGGAGTCGGAGACTTTGTTGGCCAGCGAATTCCAGTGGCCGGGGGGCGTTTCGGATGACGGGCCATCCGCCCAATACTCGGCGAGCACGCGGGCGAAATCCGCGCGTTTGACGAGGTTCGGCGGGTAGGGCTGGCCGGTGGCGGGGTTGAGCGGGCGGCCGCTGCCGTTGTTGGTGCCGAGCGTGCTGTTGCCGCGAGCGGCGGGCGAGATGTCGATGAGTTCGCCGTCCGCCGGGTCCATCTGGCTGCTGGCGGCGATCACGTCCACGGCACCCTGTTTGAAAAGCTGGTCGGTGTCCCCGCCGAGTGCGGGCGGTGGTCCGGGATCGAGATGGAGATGGCCGCCCGCCAGCGAGGCGAGGGCGAACGGCCGCACCGCGCCCCAGTTTGAGCCGATGAAGGACTGGATGAGGTCCGCCGTTTGGCCGTTCTGGGTGGTTGCCATTTTGAAAAGCAGCGGCTGCCAGAGATTGGGGAAATTCATCACGGTGCCGGATTCATCCACGGGCAGCGGGCTGTTCACGGGCGCGTAGCTTCCGCCCATGAAGCTGGCGGGGTTGCTCGCTCCGTCGTTGGAGGCGTAGCCAAGGACGGTCTGGGCGACGCGGTTGCCAAGCGCCGCGGGGCTGTTGCCGATGACAGTGGTGATGGCGGGATCGTAGCCGAGGCCCGCGAGGCGAAGATTGAGGAAAGCGAGGGTGGTGCTGGCATTCACCGACCCGGCGTAGCGGGCGCTGAGGATGCGGAAGGCGGCGTAACTGATCGCCTCGTTGCGCGCGGCCTCGATGTCGGCGGCGCTGGCCTTTTCATGGTGGAGCACGCCGAGCGCTTGGGAATCGTAAGCGGCCCATGCATCCCACATGCCGACTGAGGTATGGAACAAATTGCGGGCATGCACGGTGGGCTTGGGGGTATCCACGCGGATGGCGGCGAGGTTCTCCTCGTTCCAGAGGCGCGCCACGTTCTTTCCTCCCAGGTCGGGGGCGCGCACGGTGACGATCAGCGTCTCGGTGCGGAGGAGGGCGGTGCCGTCGGAAAGGGTCACGCGCACCTGATAGGTTCCAGCAGCGTAGAGGGTGATGGTGGCGGGATTTCCGTAAGTCTGGCCGTTGACGGACCACTCCGCCGTCGCGCCCGGCGGCAGGCTTGCGGCGGCGATTTCCGCAGTGAACGATTCGCCGGGATCGACGGTTCTTTGCGAGAGGCTTGCCTGCGGGCTGGAAAGTGTGAGTTCCCGGTCCGGGGTCACGTTGCGGATTTCGGTTTCGTCGCCGTTGGTCCAGACCGCGCGGACGACGTCGGCCTCAGTGGCGGTGCCGAGTCCGAAGCGGGCGATCCGTTCCGGCCCGTGGCCGAGGTAACCACTCGAAGCATTCAGCTCCCGCATCTGCGTCACGGTGCCGACGGTGGTGTAAACACGCGAGCCGATGCCATGGCGGTGATGCGGTGCCGCCGTCCCTGCTAGGCGGATGGAGAGCCAGTGGTTCGCGTTCACTGTGTCGTTGCGAAACAGGATGGGCGGGCCGGGGTGATGCACGGGCGTGGGGCCGCTCAGGTCAGTCACCGAGTTGTTGGTGACAAACATGTCCTGGTCGCCGTCGTTGTCGTAATCGAACACCACCACGCAGCGGCCTTGTCCCCGGTAGCCGGCATCGCCGGAAGCGGCGGCGATTTCCTGGAAAGTGTTGCCGCCGAGGTTCTCGAAAAGCTGGGCGGGCTTATTATTGAACAACAATATCATCGAGGAATCCTCGGACGGGGTGCCGTTGACTTGATAGAGGTCGAGATCGCCGTCGTTGTCGAAGTCCGCGAACGCCGCTCCCCAGCCCCAATGGCCATGGCGCACTCCCGCCGCCGTCGAGATTTCCGAGAATCCACCGGAGCCGTTGTTGAGATGCAGCCGGTTGCCGCCGAAAAAACCGAAATCAATCGATGTGATGAAGACATCGAGATCGCCATCGTTGTCGATGTCGCCGATCGCGCCGCCCATGCCGTTGGACACGTTGCTGGTGCCAGCGGGTAAAAGCAATCCATTGCCCGGGTTGTGATACCAACTCGTTTGACCGAAGTCGGCGATGGCCATCATGTCCTGGAAGCGGTCCCCATCCAGATCCGCGAAACGAGGGGTGTAAGTCCAGTTCTTCGGCAGCGACTGATGCAGTTGCAATTGCCCCGCACCGGTATTGCGGAGGATTTTCAAATCCCCCAGACCGCCATTTTTCCATGCGCCGAGCGCGAGGTCCAACTTGCCGTCGTTATCGATGTCGCCCCAGCTCGGACTGGTGGCGAAGGTGGCCGGGGTGGTGAACACCTGGGGATCCACGGTGAAGTACCCGCCGCCGTCATTGACTAACAAAAGGTGGGGCGCGGTGGCGGAGGAGATGAAAATGTCGATGTCGCCGTCATTGTCGTAATCCGCCGCGCAGGCTCCGACATGATTCCCGGTCAAGGCCGCGCCGCGGGTTGCCGCCTGGTTAGCAAAAGTCCCGTCGCCCTGGTTCATGTAGAGCAGGTTCGGAAACTCCCCGCCCTGCAGGACGTAGAGGTCCGTCCAACCGTCGCCATCGAAGTCCTCGGCGACCGCGCCGCCCGTCATTCGACCGAATTCAGGATTTTCAAAGGTCGTGCCGGAGGCGTGCGAGTGGGTGTGCAGGATGTTCGCGGCGGCGGTGACATTGGTGAAATGCATTTCCCCGTGCGCGGCGGGGATGCTGAGCAGCATCACGGTGGCCACACTTTGCAAGCGGACGAATGGCAGGCAGTTAACGGATAAACGGGCAGCTTCGGACATCCTCACAGAACTGACGGGTTTAGGTTTGGAAAACTCAGTGAACGAACAAGTGATGTTATGGAACATGGAAGTTATGGAACATGGAATGGCTTCACGGCGCGGTGACTTTCACCCGGCCGAAGCGGCTGACCGGGTTTGCAGAGACGGTCACGGTGACGCGCTCGAAGGTGACGCGCTCGAAGGTGACGCGCTCGAAGGTGACGCGCTCGAAGGTGACGCGCTCGAAGGTGGCGTCGATGGAGACGGCGCTCTCGGTGGCGGAACCGTTCACACCCCAGCTTGCCAGCGCGTCGCTGAACTCGACGGCATAGCTGATGCCGGGAGCGGGAATGGCGGCAGACTTCCGGCGGATGAAGGTGAGAGCCGAGCTTGCCGGAACCGTTCACTGCGGCGGAGGGCAGGCCCGCAAAACCGTCAGGCGCGAGCACGGCGGAGTTGGGCGTGGCCAGCGTGGCCCCCTGCCCTGCCCCGGAACCGATCATGTTGAAGGCGAATTTCAGCAGGTTCTTCACGCCGTCACCTGCGGGAGTGAGCAAGTCCTGCGAGCCGTCGGCAGCGAGGCCGGTGGCGAGATCCGTCGGCAACGGGATCCATTTCGCGAAAAGCGTGAGCGCGGCGTCGGTGGTGTAGCTGGCGCTCACCGCGTAGTCGCTGCCGTTGCCGTAAGCGGCGGTGTTCCAGCCGGAGAAGGTGTAGCCGGTTTTCGCCAGCGCGCCGCTGTTGCCGGCCAAGGTCAGGGCGATGCCTTGGGTCTTGCTCTGGGTGGCGGGCGCGGTGCCGCTGTCGCTGCCGTTGGCGTCGTAGCTGACGGCGTAGGTCGGCAGGTTGATGGTGTAGGCGGCGCTGGCCACCGGACTGTCTGTCATCCCCGACTGATAGGCGATGGCCTTCAAGGTTTGCGAAACGCCAACCGAAACCGGAGCGGTGTAAACCGTGCCGACCGCGCTCGTCGGCGTGCTGCCGTCAGTGGTGTAGCGGATGCTCGCACCTGCGGTGGTTGAGCTGATGGTGACATTCTGCGTGGCCGTGTAGGTGCCGGCGGGCACGGACATCACCGGCATCGCGACCGGCTGCAAGGAGTTTGCTTTCTGCGGGAAGTCCCTGAAAGAGCCAATGGGCCGGACCGGAGGCGGGGAAATGGGGGTTGCGGGGGAAAAGGGGGCGAAAGAAGTGAAAAGTGCCGAGTGAGCAGTGAGCAGAGAAGAAAAACGCGACGAAACAGGTGTGTGGCAGATGCCGTTACGTGTTTTGGCATTCATATTCAATTGCCGCGAGCCTAGCTTTCCCGACCGCTTTATCAAGATTTCTTTTGGCAGCGGTGTTTTTTGACCCGACGGGCGGGTCAGGTGGATTCGAGAACCAGCGTTCGGCCGTCGTCCAAATGGATTTCGGGTGCTTTCCATGTTTGGCTTACTTCTTCGCCAAGGCTTCGAAGCACACGTTGGTCGTAGCCATCTGGATCGGGATTAGATGGATTCCGAGGACGGTTGAACCAGTCGAGGTCGGGTTCGTCGTCGGGGATCCATTCCTTGGTCGCCTGCCAATGTGGTTCGATCGGCTCCATGGTCTCGATGTCAAAAGGTGGCGGTGGCGGGCGCGGTAGCGTGACGATTCCCTCCATTCTTCGCTAAAGCTACGAATGGCATGCCCAAAGGCCGTGGAGGCGGAGGAAGAACTCGATTTCCTCGCGGCGGATGACTTTGCGAACCGGTTTCATGGTGCCTTTGCAGCAGGGGCATTCGAGCGGATCGCCGCCCCCATCCTTCGCCACCTCCGTCGCCGAGGCTATGGAGGTCAAGAAGGCTACGGAGGGCAGACCATGTTTGCAAGATGAGGTCGCGCCAGAGGGGGCGCATGTCGCGGGCGGATTGTTTCGGTGGTGCCGGGACGAGGAGGATAGTGGATTGGATATTTAAAATTGGAGATTTGAGATTGGGGGAAGATTCCGGAGGACGGATGATGCGGTCGGGGATGAGCGGAGTTTGGCCTCGGGATTTGTTGGAGTAGGTGCCGTAGTAGCGGACGGTTTGCTGGGATCAGGTGCGCAAAAGCCTCTTACGCGCAAAGGCCTTTCCTGATGCGGTCTTAAGATAGCGCTCGAAATCGGATGCCGCGCTTTCGGATTCGAATCCACCATACCACGCCAGTGTCCAAGGTCTGCCAGTTTTGGT
>NZ_JBIKBQ010000151.1:0-7915 GCF_058122085.1 Luteolibacter sp.
TGGTTGATTTGAAACGTTTGTTCAAACAGGCGATGTCGGAACATCGCCCGATCAACCAGCACCAATCGATTTTAACATTTTAACGAAAAAAAATCCTCTTCCACTTCCCGAAGAGCCAACGCTTCATCCTCGGCCAGCGCCTCACCGGACAAGCGATGGATGTGCTGGACCTGCTGGTGGAAGCCTCCTAAGCCCGCGACAAGGCGGAGATCCTCGCCACCGCGAACAGCAAGATGGAAGTGCTGCGCTGGACCGTCCGCATGGCCAAGGACCGCAAGCTGTTCACCCCCGCGCAATTCGAATTCAGCGCGCGAGCCCTGCGCGCGAGCCCTCAACGAATGCGGCCGGATGGTCGGCGGCTGGCTCAAGAGCCGTGGCGGAGTGATTCCACCTCTCAGCGCAGGCGGCGGCGTGTGACGCGCTGTCTCATGTGGACGATGGTCACCACTTGCAACTCATCGGCGCAGACACCGTAAATGATCCGGTAGGAACCTTCATGCACCTCGCGCAGGCCGGACTCGATGAATTCATGGACGGGGTGTCCTCTGGAGGGCGTTGCGGCAGCACGTTCGACGCGGGAGATCAGGCGATCGACCTGCAAACGAGCGTAGTGCTCCGAATCGCGGGCGATGAAGCCCCTGATCGCATGCAGATCGCGTCGCGCTTGCTCTGACCATGCGATACTCATGCCATGCCGAACTCGTTGCGGATGGATGCGTGGTCATGAGTGCGTCCGTCTCGCAAATCGGCCAGACCGGCTTCGATTTTCTGGCGGACGAGGATTTCATACATCAGATCATCCCAACTGGCGGACTCGGGCAATTGGCGCACCAGACGGGCGGCCTCTTTCTTGATGGAAGTTTTTTCTGCTGAAGGCATGCCACGAATCAATCTCAAAGGGGGGTGTGATGCAAGCCGCCATTCCTGGTGCGTTGAGTCACACTTGGAATTCGTGGTTTCCATTTGCCGGGTTGGTTTCACGCTGTGCGGGTGCCATGGCCAAAACCCACAAACACCTTTGGCAAAAAGTCACCAGCCTGGGCAACCTGATGCAGGCAGCGAACCTCGCGATGAGCGGCCGCCGCAGCCTCGCCCCCGCCGCCGGATTCTTCGCCGAGTGGGAACTGGAATGCGTGAACCTCTCCGAAGAACTGGAGAATGGCAGCTACCTCCCCGGCCCGTCCCACGGCAACGCGGGGCGTCAGTCAGGTCTGAAACGGCCAGATCCGCAGGGGTGGTAAAAAGCTCCTGCAACCGTTCAGCTTTGATTCCCGGCTGGCGGGATGACGCGGTATTCATCCAGCAAGCGCCGCGGACCTAGCAGGTGCGAGCCTTGCGGGTCGATGAGGAAATAGCCGGAAAGCGCGCGGCGGCCGAGCAGCATCGGGCACAACATTTCGGAGCGGTCCGCCAGACTCAGGAGAATGCTCCAGCGGAAACCGCCCGGCAGCACGGCGGTGGTCTCGATGAAAATCCGGTTTCTGGCAGCGCCGGTGGAACTGCGGACCCGTGCAAGCCGCGCCACCGGAGCCTCGCAGGAAACCAACTCGGCGTAGTGGTTGGTGGTCGTGAAGCGGACGGTTTTTTCGTCCGCCGACAGGTTGACGCTTTCCGCGTGGATGCTGGAGCTGCGCGCGCCGCTGTCGGTTTTCGCGTTCATCGGGGAAATCCCGAGATCTGGCAGGGCGATCCATTCGCGGCGGCCGATGACTAACCGCGGCATGCCGGTCCCGCGCCACGGCAAACCGAGCGAGGCGGCGAGGTCCCGGGACGTGGACTCGACGGGCAGCGGGACGGCTTTGTAAATGGGTTTCACGGATTGAGGAGCGAGGCCGCCATGGCGCGCGCTTGTTCGCCGCCGCCGCCTAACATTCGAACGAGTTCCTGGACTCGGGTTTCTCCCAACACCGGATAGAGTCGCGAGCGGGTGCGGCCGCCGGACACCTCCTTTTCCACCACGAAATGATGGGTGGCGATGGCGGCGACCTGCGGGAAATGGGTGATGGCCACGACCTGATGACGGGTGCCGAGCGCCGCCATTTTCCGGCCGACCGCGCGGGCGACTTCGCCGCCGACGTTGGCGTCGATCTCGTCGAAAACCATCAACGGCGTGGCGTCCTGATCGGCGAGCGCGGACTTAACGGCAAGCATCACGCGGCTGATTTCACCGGAGGAAGCGATCTGGCGGAGTGGCAGCAGCGGCTCGCCGGGGTTGGGGCCGAATTGGAATTCGATGGATTCCAGTCCTTGCGGTCCCGGTTCCAGCAGCGTTTTGAGCGGCGCTTCGAACGAGGATTGTTTGAAACCGAGATCCTTGAGCTGGCCGGAAATCTCCTTGGCGAGCTTCGGCGCGGCCTTGCGGCGGAGGGTGCCGAGGGATTTGCCGCCGGCATCTAACTTCGTGCGGCAGGCGGCGAGCTCGCGCTCCAGGGTTTCGAGTTTTTCGCCGCGGTTTTCGATGGTGTCGAGGCGGGCGGCGGCGGCGTCCCGGCGGGCGAGCACGTCGGTGAGCGAGGGGCCGTATTTGCGCTTGAGCGATTCGAGCAAATTGACTCGCTCTTCGAGTGTGGCGGCCTCGGCGGGGTTGATGTCGAGTTCGTCGGCGTAATCGGCGAGATTGCCTTCGAGGTCCTGGAGTTCGAGGCAGGCGGTTTCGAGCGAAGCGGTGCGCTCGCGGATCGATGGATCGAGCTTTTCGAGATCGCGGACGAGGCGCTGGACTTCGGTGAGGCGTTCGAGGATTCCGTCATCGCCGTTGAGGGCGGCGGTCGCGGCGGCGGCGGCTTCGACCAGGCGGCTCGCATTGGAAGCGCGGCGCCAGCGGTCTTCGAGATCCTGCTCGTCCTCGGGCTTGAGACTCGCCCCGTCGATTTCCTGGAGCTGATAGCGGAGCAGGTCGAGTTCCTGTTCGCTGGCGTTTTCCGCATGGCGGATTTCCTCGAGCTCGGCGGCTTTGGTGCGCCACGAGCGGTAAAAATCGCGGTAGCTGGAAACGGCGGAATCCGCGCCGGCGTAGGCGTCGAGCATCGCGAGCTGGCGCTCGGTGGAGAGCAGCGACTGGTGGTCGTGCGGGCCGTGGAGGTCGACGAGGTGCTCGCCGAGGCGCTTCAGCAGCGCGAGCGTGACGGGGGAGTCGTTGATGAACTGGCGGTTCGCAGTCTGCCCGATGACGCGGCGGATGATCAGCTGCGTGTCGTCGCAGGGAGCGAGTCCGCCGTCTTCGAGGATGGCGTTGATTTCCAGCGGGTCCTTGAGCTCGAAAACCGCCTCGACCGAGCAGCTTTCCTCGCCGGTGCGGATGAGCGATTTTTCAGCGCGCTCGCCGAGGACCAGTTTGAGGGCGCCGACGATGACGGATTTGCCGGCCCCGGTTTCTCCGGTGACGCTGATGAGGCCTGCGCCGAGTTCCCATGCGAGTTCATCGACGAGGGCGAGATTGCGGATTTTGAGAAGAGTGAGCATTCGTTTTGCGGAACGGGGGGCAGTATGCAAGGGTCGCCGCAGGAAGCAATGGCGGCTGAATTTTCCTTAACATTTCTTGGCACGGGGACCTCGGTGGGGGTGCCGGTGATTGGTTGCGATTGTCCGGTTTGCACGTCGGATGACCCGAAAAACAAGCGGTTCCGGTCGTCGGTGGTGGTGCGGGCGGGGGATCAGACCTTGCTGGTGGACTCGGGGCCGGATTTGCGGATGCAGGCGCTGCGCGAGGGATTGCGGGCGATCGACGCGGTGATTTACACCCACGCGCATGTGGATCACGTGGCGGGATTTGACGAGTTGAGGGCGTTTTGCTGGCGGAAAAAGGGGCCGCTGCCGATGCATGCGACGGAGGACTGCATGGACACGTTGAAATGCATGTTCGGCTGGGCATTTTCGCCTGACAACGTGATCGACGGCTATGTCAGGCCGGATGTCCGGATCATTGACGGGCCGTTTTTTTATGGCGACCTGAAGGTGACGCCGCTGCCCGTCGAGCACGCCGCGGTGGAGACGATCGGTTATCTGTTCGAGTGGCCGGGAGCGGGGAAAACGGCGTATTTGCCGGACGTGAAGCGGATTCCGGAGGAGACGATGCGGATGCTGCGGGGGGTGGACATTCTAATCGTCGATGCGCTGCGGACGACGGAGCATCCGACGCATTTCACGCTGGCCGAGGCCTTGGCGGCGGCGGCGGAGGTGGGGGCGAAGGAGACCTGGTTGACGCATTTGAGCCATGAATACGACATCGGATCGATTTCCAAAGAGCTTCCCGCCGGCGTGCGGATGGCCTGGGACGGGCTGCGGATTTCGCTGTAAGCTGCACCGGGTCTTGCATGATCCGGGTATCAGGGCATGCTTCCCGCGATGAGAATTTTCGCACTGGTTTTGCTGCTGCTGGCGGGAGGTCCGCTGGTTTCGAGCGCGGCGATTTCGCCTGAATCCGTGGCGGTGCTTTACAATCGCGCGGTGCCGGAATCCCGGAAACTGGCCGAAATGTATCGCGACGCGCGGGGAATCCCGGCGGAAAACCTGATCGGCTTGGACATGCCGGCCGCGGCGGATATTTCCCGCGAGGATTTCGAGAAATGGATTTTGAAACCGCTGCGCTGGGAATTCGAGGACCGGCGCTGGTGGAAGCGCCAGAAGGACGCGGGGGGAGTGACTTTGCCCACCGTCAACCGCATCCGCGTGCTGGTCACGATGCGCGGCGTGCCGCTGCGGATCCAGCCGCTGCCGAAGCCTGCGCCGAAACCCGGAGCGCCGCCGGTTCCTCCCAACCCGCAAAATCCGGTGGCCGGGCACGACGAGGCGTCGGTGGATTCGGAGCTGGCGATGTTCGGAGTGGAAGGCGTCCCCGTGGATGGGGTTTTGCAGAACAAATTTTTCAAAAGCGAAAAACCGATCGTTGACGCAAACCTACCGTTTCTCGTGCTAACGGCGCGGATCGACGCGCCGAGTTACGCGACCTGTGAGAGAATGATCCGCGACGCGGTCGAGGTGGAGAAAACCGGCCTGTGGGGGCGGGCCTACGTGGACATCGCCAACAAATTTCCGCAGGGAGACCAGTGGCTGGAATCGGTCGTGAAGGCCGGTGGCCAGGCTGGAATTCCGACGGTGGTGGACCGCTTCAATGACACGCTGCCGACCAACTATCCGATGACGGACGCGGCGCTCTATTACGGCTGGTATGATTGGAACGTGAGCGGGCCGTTTTTGAACAACCGCTTTCAATTCCGGAAGGGGGCCGTGGCGATGCACTTGCATTCGTTCAGCGCGGAGCAGCTTTCAAACGGCGCGAAAAACTGGAGCGGAGCTCTGTTGGAAAAAGGCGCGGTGGCGACTATCGGAAACGTCTATGAGCCGTATCTGCACCTGACCCATGATTTCGGCATTCTGCATCAAAGGTTGCTTGGTGGATATTCGTTTGGCGAAGCCTGCTGGATGGCGATGCCGGTGACATCTTGGCAAGGTGTGGTGCTGGGTGATCCGCTTTACCGGCCGTTCCGGCATTTTGATGGCGGCGGCGTGAAGCAGGACGGAGACATCGAATTCCGCGCGCTGAGGGCCGCGGCCATCGAGTGGAAGACGAATCCGAGCGAGCGGGCAAAACAGTTGGAGAAGGCTGCGGAGCGGATGAAAAGCGGAATTCTAGCAGAAAGCGTCGGGCTTGATTTGCTCCAGCAGGGAGATTCCGGGGGAGCCGGCCAATGGTTCCGAACGGCGAAAGTGTATTACGCGAAAACCGAGGACAAGCTGCGCGGGGATTTCCACCTGATTTCCATCGACCGCACGGCGAACCGCAAGGATCTGGCGGTGCGCGGCCTGCGGGACGCGCAGATGTTCTACGGGCCGATTCCGGAGTCGGACGCCCTGAAGGGCTGGCTGGATATCCTCGATCCGCCACCACCGCCGCCGGCAGACCCGACCAAGGTGCCCGCCGCAAACAAGCCAGAAGCTATCGGAAATTTGAAATGACTTACGAATTTTTGCTGGAATCGATATGGCACCCGCCGCTGGCGTTTGCGGAGACCGCCGCGAGTGTGCTGCCGCCCGAGCTGGAGTTGCAGGCTTTGTGGTTTGCGGGGGCTTTGGGCAGGGACTTCCGCACGACCACCGGCAGGAAGGTTAGAATCGTGCAGTTCGGCGAGTGGAACCGTGGCGCGGGACCGGATTTCATTCAGGCGGCGGTCGAAATCGATGGTGAATTGCGAACCGGTCCCTTGGAGCTCGATCCGGTGGCCGGCGACTGGGACGCGCACGGCCATGCCACCAATCCCGCCTTCGGCGAAGTGGTCTTGCACGTGGTTTTCCAATCCGACTCGCGGCGAATTTTCACCCGGACTTTGGACCATCGCGAGGTCCCGCAGGTGGTCATCAGCGAGATGCAGCTTTCCGACGCCTTGAATCGCCCGCAGAGGGAGGTTGCCATCGCTCATCCCGGTCGCTGTGTCGCGCCGTTGAAAGGGCTGCCGGTCGGAGCGGTTGACAGCTTGCTGGAAGAGGCCGCGGTTTATCGCGCGGGAATGAAAGCCACCCGCTGGCTGCGGACGGCGGACGCGCACGGGCGTGACGCCGCTTTGTTTCAAGCGACCGCCGAGACTCTGGGATACCGCGGAAACTCGCTTGCAATGCGCTTGCTGGCGCAACGCTCGCCGCTCGCCCTCCTCAAGGCGGAAGGCGAGGCCGCCGAGGCGATTCTTTTCGGAACCGCCGGATTTCTATCCGCCGATTTGCACGAGCAGGCCCCGGCCGACACCCGGGATTATCTTCGCAGCTTGTGGGACACCTGGTGGAGAAACCGGGCCCGCTGCGAAGCGACCGGCGAGCGGGCGATTCCTTGGAAAACCCACGGCCAGCGTCCGGCCAACCACCCGCACCGCCGCGTGGGGGCATTGGCCGCGCTGGTGAAAGTCTGGCCGCAATACCGGCGTCTGGCGCTCGCGCGACCTTTCGCCGCCAAGCCGCTGATCGATTTCCTGCAAACCCTCGATCATGAATTCTGGACGCACCGGCACACGCTGACCTCGGCCGCCTCGGCCCAGCGGGTCGCCTTGTTCGGCCGTGCCCAAGCGCTGGAATTGATCGCAAACCATCTCGCCCCGCTGGCCATGCACGAGGATGGCATGACCTTCCAATCTTACTACAAACTGCGGAATTCCGCGGCTAACGACAAGGTGAGGCGCAGCGGTCTCAGGCTTTTCGGCTCTACCAAGGGTTCCGAGCCATGGATGCGGCGGGTGTGCCACCATCAGGCGCTGCTCCAGGTCTATCAGGACTTTTGCCTTGAGGATTTTTCGGAATGCCAGAACTGCCCGTTTCCCGAACAGCTCGCGCAATGGAGGTGATTTTTTGACCATGGAAATTCAACTGAACGGCCATCCCCACCCACTCGAAGCCGCGATGACGCTGGGCGACTTGCTTGAAAGCACCGGCTTCGGCGGCAAACCCATCGTCGTGGAGCTCAACGAGCAAGCCGTCTTTCCCCGCGACTATCCAAGCACCCTGATCCAGGACGGCGCCCGGGTCGAGATCGTCACCTTGGCGGCCGGGGGCTAGGTCGCGGCACGGTCCCTATCGCGGCGAGGTCCGCTGGAAATCGCCGGGACAGTGATTTTTGCAGAGCTTAAGTATTTTTCCCTTGCCACAAGAGGTCCGCGAATCCCAAGGTCCGCCCGCGTCCGAAAGGAGCAAAATCCGGCGTAGCTCAGCGGCAGAGCGGGTGACTGTTAATCACTAGGTCGTAGGTTCGATCCCTACCGCCGGAGCCATTTAGAATTAGTCGGTTACGACTGGTGGTGTGAGTTCGTTAGTCCACCGTAGACATGAACCGTAGACATGGGGGAAATTTTTCTTTCCGTTAAATTGTTAAAATCTCAGCGGGCTGGCTGATGGACATTTGATACGAGAACTTGATCTCCCCAGCAAGCTCGGATTG
>NZ_JBIKBQ010000152.1:0-7880 GCF_058122085.1 Luteolibacter sp.
CGAAGGTGGCTCGGTGGCCTTGATTTCCCAGGATTTCCAGACGCCGGTGAGGTGGGGGTTGGCGCTGTTTGCAGGAATGACGTCGGCCCGGGCAGTCACACTCTGGTCGGGTCCCGCGTTTTTCTGGAGGTCGCCAATGGCCAGCATCAATGCCAGACGGGCGTTGGCCTGCGCCATCGCCATGGCATTGCCCTGCGCCGACGCGCGCAGCGAAATGCTCGAAAGCGATAGCAGTCCCACCGCGATGACCGTCAACAAAATCATCAACGAGAGCGTGATGACCAGCGCGAAGCCCGTGAGCTGTGGGCGGACAAATGCGGGTTGTTTCATCTTATATTGATTGCTAGGAAATTACTTTTGGGGCGAAGGCCGTTGAAAGAGCGGGTGGCCGGACCGGAGGCGGGGAAAAAGGGGGTTGCGGGGGAAAAGAGGGATTTGGGTAGAGCTGAAATGCTGAAAACTGAAACTCTGAAAGGAAGAATGCTCCGCTGGACGCCGGAATCTGGCGGGATTTGGAGATTTTACGGCGGTTTTCATTCGGTGCGAGCGTATTTTTGCAGACCGCTTTGCCAAGATTTTTTTGTGGGCGGAAAGGGCGGGGGACATCACCGCCGACCAGGGCCGGGGCATTGCGGTCGATCCCAGCGGCAATACCCTGGTGACGGGCGTTTTCACGGGCAGGAACGCGAGCTTCGGCAGCACGCTGCTGGCCAGCGCCAGCCTCGACGATGTCTTCGTGGCCAAGCACGACTCTGGCGGAAAGGTGGCGGTGCCGCAAAACGGCAAGCGGCCTGCCATCGACAGCGGCGGTGTCTTCCCGCCTCGCTGAACGCCGCCTTTCCAAGAGCGGGACTCGCAAGAGGGGCAGAGTGAATCGTCTTCCGGAGCCCCGAGGAAATCTTTTTCCGAAACCGCTCTTGTCCGTGGGCTTGTCCGTGCCATACGCTCGCCCAGCCCGCGCCAAACGTGACCCAATCTCATACTCCCACCTACATTCTCGGCGTATTGCCGTCTCGTTGGGGCTCCACGCGCTTTCCCGGCAAACCGCTTCATCTCATCGCCGGAAAGCCTTTGATCCAGCATGTTTGGGAGCGCTGTCGGCAGTGTTCCGGGCTGGATGAAATCATCGTAGCCACCGACGACGAGCGGATCCGTGCCGCGGTGATCGCCTTCGGCGGCAAGGTCGCCATGACTTCGCCGGACCATCCCACCGGTACCGACCGGATCGCCGAGGCCGCGCAGGCCGTCCCGCAGGCGACCCACATCGTGAATATCCAGGGCGACGAGCCGCTCATCGACCCCGCGCTCATCGACGAGCTCGCCGCCGCGATGGCCGCCGACGCCTCGCTCGACATGGCCACCGCCGCCAACCCGCTCGATCCCTCCGACCCCGCCGTGCAGGACTCGAACGTGGTGAAAGTCGCCATCGCCCTCGATGGCCGCGCGCTTTATTTCTCCCGTTCGCCGCTGCCGTTTTTCCGCAACCCGGTCGATGGCCTGCCGGTGCTGCGCCACAAGGGAATCTACGCTTACAAGCGGAGTTTCCTCGAACGCTTCGTCACCTGGCCTCCCTCGCCCTTGGAAAAAGCCGAGTCGCTTGAACAACTCCGCGCCCTTGAAAACGGCGCTTCTATCAAAGTACTCATCACCTCCGACACCTCGCCCGGCGTTGATACCCCGGAGCAAGCCCGCGAAATCGAACGTCTTCTCACCACTGCCCATCCATCACTCTCATGAAATACATCTTTGTCACCGGCGGCGTCGTCTCCTCACTCGGCAAGGGGCTTGCAGCAGCTTCCATCGGCACCCTGCTAGAGCACCGCGGCCTGACCACGCTGATGCAGAAATTCGACCCCTATCTCAATGTCGATCCCGGCACCATGTCGCCCTTCCAGCACGGCGAGGTTTACGTCCTCGACGACGGCGCGGAGACCGACCTCGACCTCGGCCACTACGAGCGCTTCACCTCCGGCGTGCTCTCGCGGATGAACAACCTGACTTCCGGCCAGGTTTTCGACTCGGTCATCAAGAAGGAGCGCCGCGGCGAATATCTCGGCAAGACCGTCCAGTTCATCCCGCACGTCACCGATGAAATCAAACTGCGGATGCACCAGGTCACGGAGAACAATCCGCACACCGACGTGCTCATCACCGAGATCGGTGGCACCGTCGGCGACATGGAAGGCCTGTTATTCGTCGAGGCGCTGCGCCAGTTCGCGCTCGAAGTCGGCAAGGAAAACGTCTGCTTCATCCACGTCACGCTGCTGCCCTACATCAAGGCGGCCGGCGAGGTGAAGACCAAGCCGACCCAGCAGTCCGTCGCGAAACTCCGCGAGCTCGGCATCCAGCCGGACATCATCATCTGCCGCACCGAGGCCGACCTCGACGAGGACAACCGCAAGAAGATCGCCATGTTCTGCAACGTCGAGCGCAAGAACGTCGTCGCCTTCCGCGACGTGGCGCACACGATTTACGAATGCCCTCTCGACCTCCGCCGCGACAAGATCGACCGGCTGGTGGTTGACAAGTTAGGCCTCGGCCACACGCCGTCGCCGGCGCTCGAGGATTGGGAGAAATTCGTGCAGCGCGTCATCCATCCGAAGCACAAGGTCACCATCGCGGTGGCCGGCAAATACATCGAGCTGCAGGACGCGTATAAATCGATTTACGAATCGCTCATCCACGCCGGCGCGCATCACGACACCAAGGTGCAGATCGTCCGCGTGGAGGCGGAGGCCATCGAGGACCACGGCGCGAAGGCGGTCATCGGCGATGTCGATGGCATCCTCGTCCCCGGCGGTTTCGGTGACCGCGGCACCGAGGGGAAGATCCTCGCCGCCAAATACGCCCGCGAAAACAAGATCCCGTATTTCGGCATCTGCCTGGGCATGCAAATCGCCACCATTGAATACGCCCGCAACGTCTGCGGCTTGAAAGGCGCGAACTCCACCGAGTTCGACAAGACGACCAAGCACCCGGTCATCTGTTTGCAGGAAGAGCAAAAGGGTGTGGAAGACATGGGAGCGACGATGCGCCTCGGCTCTTCCGAATCCATCCTCTTCACCGGCACCAAGGCCGCCGATCTCTATGGAAACGTGGATCGCATCCACGAGCGCCATCGCCACCGGTATGAGTTCAACTCCGACTATCAGGACCGCCTGCAGGACGCCGGCCTGGTGATTTCCTCCGTCTCCGCGGAAGAAGGTCTGGTGGAAATCGTCGAGCTGCCGGAGCATCCGTTCTACATCGGCGCGCAGTTCCACCCCGAGTTCCAGTCCAAGCCGAACCACCCGCACCCGCTCTTCTCGGGTTTCGTCGCCGCCGCGCTCGAGCATTCTCAGAAGCACTGAGGCCCGCCATGTGAAGATCAGGGACGTCTCGCACAGGCGATTCTCCAGTGCACGCCGTCCGAGCCACCGGGCGCGGAAGGCTTGCGTGACTCGCGGTTGATAAATGGGAGGGTGTCTAGACCGCGGAAACCTGCCAGACGGCCAACAGCGCCGATGCGGTTAGGGCTGCAAGCGCCGCAGCTCCCGCGACGCGGTCGGTGATGGTGGAGTGTGGCCGGGCCGGCGATGAAGAGGCCGGGAAAACAATGGTGGCGTAAAGCATGCCCGCGACCAGTCCGCCGGCGTGGGCCGCGTTGTCGATGAAGCGGTAGCCGACCAGGCCGATCAGCGCGGTGAGCAGCACGCCTGCGGCGAGCCGAGGTCTCGCCCGGCGCGGGACCAGGCGCGCGTGGAGCGTCTCGAAGACTAGCAGAAAACCCAGCCAGCCCATCAGGCCGCCGGACGCGCCGACCGACGGAGCGGCCACGAAGCGCGCGGACGCCTCGCCGCCGACGCAGGCGGCGAACAGGAAAACCAGCGGCAGATGCGGCCAGCGCGCGGACACCTCCACGCGTTTTCCCAGATACGCCAGCGCCGCCGCGTTCATCAGGAAATGCACCACGTTGCCATGGAGAAAAGGCGCGGTGAAAAGCCTCCACCACTCGCCATGCAGGTAGCGTTCCTTCACCAGTCCGGCGGCGGATGTGCCGTCCCAGCTGTGAATCAACGAGCTCCAGCCCGCCGTCTTCAGCCCGCCAAGGATTTGCGCCACGGCCACCAGTGCGATCAGGCCGAGGAAGACTTTTGTCAGGGGCGCTTTCTGCCAGTCCAGCCATGTCTCGAAGCGGAGGGTGGGGACGACTTCGGCGATTCCCGCTTCCGTCCAGCCAGCCAGTTCCTTCCGCCGCTTCCGCGCCTGATACCACGGGATGAAGGCGAAAATCACAAACATCAGCAAGGCCAGCCCGCACGAGGTGGAGTCAAGCACCGCCCGCGCGGCGAATTTCAGGCGCTGGGAGAAATCGACGGTCGTGCCGGATTGCGCCGCGAGATTTCCCGCTAGAACCATGCCGCCGTAGAACACGTATGCGCTCAGGCCTAGCAGGATCATCCCGAACCAGCGGAGCCTGTGCGTCGCGTCGTCCAGATCATCGCGGGACCAGCGCGCGCGGGCGGTCCGCAAGGCGTCGGCCATGCCGCCGAGTTCTTCCGGCAGGATCATCCGCGCGTGGCCGGGAGCCCAGACGAGGGTCACGCTGGCGTCGCGGTCGTCGCGGATCGCGGCGGCGAGCGATTCCAGCGAATCGCAGGCGTGGGGCTTTTTCTTCGCGTCGATCCAGCCCCATCCATCAGGGGCTTCGGGAAATGCGTCTTCCCGCGCCCAGACCGGGACTTCGGGGTTTTCCAAGGTGGTTTCCTTCACGCCGTGAGAGCGTTAGGGACCGGCTTATTTGTCTGCCGGAGCTTCTGGCGCCGGCACCACCGGCGGAGCGGTTTCAGCCGGAGCTGCGGGGGCCGGAGTCGGTTCGGGAGCCGGAGCGGTTTCCGCAGGTGCCGGAGTCTCGGCAGGAAGTTCTTCGCTGAGTGATTTCGGAGCAAGCGCTTCGACGGGCTTCGCCGCTGGTGCTTCTTCCACCTTGGCTGCGGGCTCGGTTTTGGTCACCGTGCTGATGGTCTTGTTCTTCTGGCCGATCAAGACGGCGAGCGCGAGGCTCAGGATGAAAAACAGCGAGCCCAGGTAGACGGTGCCGCGTTGAAGCACGTTGGTGGTGCGGGCGCCGAAGACCTGATCGGTCACGCCGCCGCCGAATGCCGCGCCCAGGCCTTCCTGTTTCGGGCGTTGCATCAGAATGATTAGAGTCATCAGTAAGCAGACGATCACGAAGATCACCAGCAGCAGGTTGATGCTAATTGAGAGCCAATCGATTACAGCAAGATTCATGGGCGGCGGAATATGGGTGGTGCTTCCGGCCTTGTAAAGCGGCGAGTTGCCGGAATTTTCGGTATCTGCAACCCCCGTGAAATCAAGCTCCGGCGGTTCGTAGTGGCCAAATTCCCGACTTCCCCGTATGCGTAGCCGCATCTTTCCCGTCGCATGAATTTCGCCCGTTTATTCGCCTGCCTGCTGTTTCTTCTGGGTTCCTTGCCGGTGCTTCACGCGCACCAGGTGGCCACCGTGGAGCTCGAGTTTCAGAAGCTCGACGCCCAGTGGCGGCTGCTCGGCGAGATGGACATCGCCTACATGCTGCCCGAGACGCGCGGCGTGCCGGGCGGGCTGCCGCTGAGCCGCGCCGCGGTGCTGAAGTCCTCGCCGGCAGAGTTCGCGCGCATCCGCAAGGAGACGGACAACACCCTGCGAAAGCTCCTGCGTTTCACCTTCGCCGACAAGGATGTGGCGTGGCGGGTTGAGTTCCCGGATTTTGAAAAGGAGCCGTTCGACCTGCCGCCGGAAGCCGGGGACATCGCCCTGATCACCACGCGAATCGTCATCGATGCGCTTCCCGCAGCCGGGGAGTTGCGCGCGCACTGGTCGGGCGAGCAGGAGACGGAACTGATCATCCTCACCGAGGAGGGCGATGACGCGAAGGTCGTCAGCACCCTGCCCGGCGGAAATCTAATGCTCTTGAAACAGACGGATTCCGGGCAATCCGCGCCTGTCGAGAAGCCGCTCACCGGCGGCTGGGTGCAGTCGGGATTTCACCACGTCCTGCCGCTCGGGCTCGATCACATGCTCTTCATCCTCGGGCTTTTCCTGCTGCTGCCCAAGTGGAAGCCGCTGATGGGCCAGTCGCTTTTGTTCACGCTGGCGCACTCGATCACGCTGGCACTGGCGGTTTTCGGCGTCGTGCACGTCCCCGGAAAGCTGGTGGAAGTCCTCATCGCCGTCAGCATCGCCTGGGTCGGGATTGAAAACCTGCTGACCCGCAAGCTCGGCAGGCAGCGGCTGATCCTCGTCTTCTGCTTCGGCCTCCTGCACGGGCTTGGCTTTGCCAGCGTGCTCGCCGAGAAGCTCGGCGGCATCCCCCGCGACAAGCTCACCGGTCCGTTGTTAGGATTCAACGTCGGCGTCGAGCTCGCCCAGATCACCGTGCTGTGCGCCGCGTTCCTGGTGCTCTGGCCGCTGAGGAAATGGACGCGGCCCGTGCAGACCGCCGGCTCCGGCTTCGTCGCCCTCGCCGGGATCACGTGGGCTGTCGAGCGCTTGTGGTTTTCGTGAAATCCGGCGGTCAGCGAGCCGGGAACATGTCTTCAAACGCCCGGCCCGCGGCGAGGATTTCGTAGTCGTCGTAAGTGACTTTTTCCGCAGGCGGCCAGAAAATGCTGGCGGCGATCTGTCCCGCCACCCACTCGGCGCAGGCTTGCGCGGCTTCGAGGTCGGCCGTTTCGAAATCCGACCACTCGTGGATCGCGACGTTTGTCTCGGTGGAGCGCAGCATGAAATAACAGGGTGCTGGCATCGGATCCCCGCGCGCCACCAGCGCCGCCGCGTAGAGCGGGAGCTGCAGGTTGTGCCAGAGGAAATCCGCGGATTTGCCCTTGTCCTCGCCGGCATACACCGCCGGGCATTCCAGGCTCAGGTGGCGCGGGATCGTGCTGTTGGTATTGAGTTTTTTCCGGTGCGCCTTGTCCACGCCGTCCATTTTCCCCGTCTTGTAATCGAGCACCCGCAGCCGTCCGGTTTCCCGGTGGCGGTCGATCCGGTCGATCTTGGCGACGATCATCGCCCCGCCTGCGGGCAGCTCGAACTTGTGCTCCACGTCGATGACCTGCCAGCCGTCCGAGCGGGCGTCCGCCTGGACTCGCGACAGCCACAGCAGGCGGTTGCGAAGCGCCTCGGTCTGGATGCGGACGGCCAGCGGCACGCGCTTGCCGAACCACTCCGCGACCACCCGGTCGAGCTCGGCGGAAAGCCAGGCGTGAAGCGCTTCCGCTTTCTCGAATTCCCTCGCCTCGGTGTCGCGGCCCCAGCGTTCCAGGACCTCGTGCGCCACCGTGCCGAAGTCGCGGGCGTTCCACTCGCCCCGGCCCGCTTCCGAGCCCTGCATCTTCACGGCGTGTTTCAGGTAGTAGCGGAACGGACAGGTCAGGTAGTCGCCGATCGAGGAGGCGTTCAACCGCAGCGACGGCTCGACGACGCGCGGCGTCCACTGCCAGTCCGCGTGCCAGCGCAGGCCCGCTTCCGGCGGCTCGACCTCTTTGAAAAGCGTCTTCACCCGCTCCGGCAGCTCGTCCCGTTCGCCGGCTAACAACAGGCGCGACGGCAGCAGCGACTCGCCACCGGCTCCGGATTTCCCGCAGATCACATCCACCCGCCCGCCATCGCGGCGGGCCTCCAGCATCGCCTTGTATAAATAGGCGTCGCGCGCCGCGCGGTCCGCGTCTTTGGTCAGGCCGAGCATTTCCCGGCTCGCCTCGCTCAGCCACGGCTCGCCGCCGCTGCGGGCGGGGACCTTGCCGTCGTTCATCCCGCACAGCACGAGGTGGCGGCCCGGCTCGTGGAAAAGTTCCAGCCAGCCCTGCACGTCGATCACCCGTCCGGCCGGCGGCAGC